>NZ_CATKCB010000109.1:0-8458 GCF_949747025.1 Helicobacter sp. UBA3407
GAAACAACAAAAGAAAATGCGGAATCTCCCAAGCCACAATTTCAAGAAAACCAAGAACATAATGGCATTTTGGATTCAGCAAGACAGAAACAACCGACAGAATCTCTAGGAGATTTGGAGAAATCGCAAGGAATCTATGAGGTAGTTGAAAAAATGCAAGACGCCAAGGAAGTGTTGAATTATACGCCAACCTTTGCGGCAAATCCCCTCCCGACTTATGGCTATCGTTTTGATAATGAAGCAGGAAAAGATTTAGAGGTAGAATCGCAAGCAAGGGCGAATCTGACTTTGCAAGCAGTGCCACCCAAAGTAGAATCTTCCACTTCCGAAGTGATTAGCTTGTTTAATGCCCCTAAAACCAACAAAGAAATGCAAAACAAAGAAGAACAAAAGGAATCTTTTGAAACACAATCCTCTCAAGCAGAATCTTGTGCGCCCTTTGTGCAGGCTACAACACAAGAATCTCCACAGCAAACAAAGGATTCTGAATTATCAAGGAAGTTGGTTTTAGAAAACAAGGAGACTTTAAGCATATTAGGAGTTGCAGATATACCACAGATTGTAGAATCGCAAGATTTTGTCTTGCCTAAATTAGAATTTTTGCAAGCTCCAAAAGAGGAGCGCATTGAGATTGATGAGGGAGAGATTGACCGAAAAATCAATGATTTGTTAAGCAAATTGCGAATGTTTAAGATTGAAGGGGATATTGTTAGGACTTATTCTGGACCCATTGTTACAACTTTTGAGTTTCGTCCAAGCCCAAATGTCAAAGTTTCGCGCATTTTGACTTTGCAAGATGATTTAGCAATGGCATTGCGTGCGAAAACGATTCGGATTCAAGCACCTGTGCCGGGAAAAGATGTTGTGGGAATTGAGATTCCAAACAATCAGATTGAAACAATTTATTTGCGAGAGATTTTAGAAAATGATTTGTTTGCAAACTCTACCTCGCCTTTAACTCTTGCTTTGGGTAAAGACATTGTAGGAAACCCTTTTGTAACAGACCTTAAAAAACTTCCTCATTTGTTGATTGCAGGGACGACAGGAAGCGGTAAAAGTGTGGGGATTAATGCGATGATTTTATCCTTGCTTTATAAAAACTCTCCTGCGCAACTGAAGCTTATTATGATAGACCCAAAAATGTTAGAGTTTAGCATTTATAATGACATTCCACACTTGCTAACTCCCGTCATCACACAACCCAAAAAGGCAATTATTGCTTTGGATAACACCGTAAAAGAAATGGAACGAAGATATACGCTGATGAGTGAAGCAAGGATTAAAAACATTGAGGGTTACAACCAAAAAGCTGAAATTGAAGGCTTTGAGCCTTTTCCTTATATTGTGGTAATTATTGATGAATTAGCGGATTTGATGATGAGCGGAGGCAAGGAAGCAGAGGTTTCTATTTCGCGTTTGGCTCAAATGGCAAGAGCAAGCGGAATCCATTTGATTGTTGCAACACAACGTCCGAGTGTTGATGTTGTAACAGGATTAATTAAAGCCAATTTGCCCTCACGCATTAGTTACAAAGTGGGACAAAAAATTGATTCTAAAGTGATTTTGGATAGTTTTGGCGCAGAATCTTTGCTTGGACGAGGAGATATGCTTTTCACGCCACCGGGCGGTGGAATCGTGCGTTTGCACGCTCCTTGGAGCACAGAAACAGAGATTGAAAAAATCGTAGAATTTATCAAATCCCAATGTCCTCCGCAATACGATGAAAACTTTATGCCCAATGAAGATGAAATCTTGGGCTTACGCGTAGAGGGCGAGACAGATGAGCTTTATGAGGAAGCCAAACGCATTATTTTAAGTGATGGCAAAACTTCTATTAGTTATATTCAACGAAGACTTGGGATTGGGTATAATAAGGCAGCAAATATTATTGAGCAAATGCAGGCACGAGGATTTTTGAGCGAACCTAATTCAAAAGGGGTGCGTGAAATCTTGGGTAATTAATTTCGTGTAGATTTTATAATTTAAAGTTGTAGTTTAAGACAAGTTTTGATAAAATTAAAAACTACACATTAAATTCGGAGCATACAAAGAAATGAATTCAACTCTAAAAGTCCAAAGTATTGATAGTGCAAATGCAGTTGCACAAGCCACGATTCCTGTGGATAGATTAAATCAAAAATTAGACAAAATAACAAAAGCTGCTAGTAAAAATCTCAAAATTGATGGATTTCGTAAGGGGCATGTGCCAGCAAGTGCAGTGAAGCAACGTTATGGCAAACAACTAGAAGAAGATGCACAAAGAGAATGTGTACAAGACCTTTTGCAAGATATTTTAAAGGAATTACAAGTAGAGGCAAATGCGCTAATTGGCGACCCGCGTATTACGAAATTTGATCAAAAAGAGGAAGGCATTGAGCTTGAGATAGAAGTTAGCCTAACACCAAGCATTTCGCTTGATAAATTAGAGGAATGTATTCCGGAAGTCAAGATTCCAGAAGTTACATCAGAAGACATTGCGAAACGGCTTGAAGAAATTGCGAATGCTAGGGCACCTCTTGTGGGAATTGAAGATGGAAGACGCAAGTTAAAAGATGGAGAATATGCAAAAATCAACTTTGAGGGCTTTATAGAGGGTAAGGCTTTTGAGGGTGGTAAAGCAGAGAATTACTTATTGCAAATTGGTAGCAAGTCTTTTATTGAGGGCTTTGAGGAGCAATTAATTGGTATGAAAAAAGGCGAAGAAAAAGAGATTAATGTAGCTTTTCCAGAAAATTATCAAGCTAAACACTTAGCGGGAAAACCAGCGGTTTTTAAAGTAAAATTGCTAGAGATTCAAACAAAAGGAAAGATTGAAATTGATGACAATTTTGCTAAGACACTTTTGCCAGACGACAAAGACGCAAATGTTGAAACATTGAAAGAAAAAATCAAAACGCAGCTCCAAAATGAAAAAAAGCAGGAGCTTTATAACAATAAATTAAAGGAAATTCTGATTGAGAATCTTAATAAAAACATTGTGTTTGATTTACCAAAATCTATTGTGCATCAAGAAATAGATTTGCTTTTTAGAAATAGCTTGATGTCTTTATCTCAAGAGGAACAGCAAAAGCTTGCAAAAGAGCCTGAAACACTCAAAGCTAAACGCGAAGAGCAAAGAGAGAATGCGGAAAAAAGCGTTCGTGTAACCTTTATCATTGATGCAATTGCAAAACGAGATAAAATAGAGATTCCAGACAATGAAGTGATTAATACTATTTATTATGAAGCAATGGCAATGCGCCAAGACCCAAAAGCAATTTTTGAATATTACAAAAATAATAATTTAATCCCAGCAGTGAAAATGGCAATGCTAGAGGATAGAGTGCTTACTGCTTTATTAGACAAGAGGGCGTAATGAGTTATTATGTGCCGACAGTTATAGAAAAATCAGGGCGCGGGGAGCGTGCGTATGATATTTATTCTAGGCTTTTAAAAGATAGAATCATTTTGTTAAGCGGGCAAATTGATGATGGTGTAGCTTCTTCTATTGTTGCGCAACTTTTATTTTTGGAGGCTGAAGATCCAGAAAAAGATATTTATCTGTATATTAATTCACCAGGTGGAGTGGTAACGAGTGGTTTGAGTATTTATGATACAATGAATTATGTTAAACCCGACATTAGCACGATTTGTATCGGTCAAGCAGCAAGTATGGGAGCATTTTTGCTAAGTTGTGGGACAAAAGGCAAACGTTATTCTCTCCCTAATTCTCGCATTATGATTCATCAGCCTTTGGGAGGAGCGCAAGGACAAGCCACAGAAATTGAAATTCAAGCGAAAGAGATTTTGCGTTTAAAGGCTAGTTTAAACGAAATCTTGGCAGCTAATACTAATCAACCATTAGAAAAAATTGCCAAAGATACGGATAGAGACTTTTATTTAAGTGCTCACGAAGCGCAAGAATATGGATTGATTGATAATGTTTTAACCAAAAGTTTAAAGTAAAGGGGGTAGTCCATGAAAGACGATTTTGATTCGTTTGAAGGTTTGCAAAGTTTTGAAACAGAGGGTATAGAGGAGGCTCCAGCTAATAACGCATCATCTTTTTCATCATTTGGATTAGATTCTGATTCCATGCCCGGAGAATCTGTAAATACGGGTTCAACGGAATCCAATACATTAGAGGATTATGGGGCGCAGATTATCCGCACATTGAGCGCAAATGGTATTGCCCCAACACCCTATAATTATAGAATCTATTTTGAAAAACTACTTGAAGATAAAACACAGCAATTTAAAGATAATGCAACACAATTTATTAGTCTTGATTTGACGCCTACGGAGAGACAAGCTTTGTTAGAAGATAAGGTTTTAAGAGCTAAAAACCATATGGTTAATACTCTACAACAGGTTGGCACAGCTTATAAAAATCTTCAATTTTTACAAAATATCCTTAAAAAACATGAAAGCGAAATAGGCGCAACCAATAATGCGATTGCTTTGCAAAATATTATCACCGTTTTTGAAAAAGAATTGAAATCGTTAGGTGAGACAACAAAAGTGCAGCTTCAGAATATTAAAGTCTCTTATGATAGAAGTATGCAGGCGATTGAAAGTATTGCAAACAATATTATTTGCGATGAGAAATATGGGCTTTATAATCGTAATTTTTTGGATATTAGACTGCTTGCTGAATTGGAATCTATCCACACAGAAAATCATAAATCCTCATTAATTTTGATTCAGATTACCAAAAGTCTTGCCCGACGCATTACTTCAGATAAAAATTCCACACTTATCAGTCGTGCGATTTCTAAAATTTTGCAAAAAATCGCAAACAAAAGTGATGTACTTGCTTATTGCGGTTCAGATATTTTTGGAATCCTACTTAGCCATAGTGATAGAGAAGCTGCGAAGCGATTTGCAAATCGTTTGATTGAAAAAGTCTCTACTACGAATATTTTTTTAGGAGAAGAGGAAATCTCTCTTAGTGTTTGCACTGGAATCGCTGAAATTAATGGAAGTTCTAGGGGAAAAGATGTTTTCAAAAATGCCTTAGAGGCTCTAAAAAAGGCTTCTAGTAGTAATGTTTCCTTTGTCGTGGCGGGAGAAGGGAAGGAGAAAAAGCATTAATGCTTGAGGTTATCACTTACCCTAATTCAATTTTACGACAGATTTCAAAACCTGTGGAATCTTTCGATTCAAAACTCCATTTGCTTTTAGATGAAATGTATGAAATTATGCTCGCTAAAAACGGCGTTGGAATCTCTGCGATTCAGGTTGCTAAACCTATTCGCGCTTTGTTGATTTGTATTCCTGATGAAGAAGGAAATCAACATAAAGAAGATTTGCTAGAAGTCATCAATCCCGAAATTGTAGAAAAAGATGGAGAAATTGTATTTAGTGAAGGTTGTTTGAGTGTACCAGAGTTTTATGAAGACATTAAACGCGCCAATACAATTAAAGTTGTTTATCAAGATAGATTTGGCAAACCGCAAGAAATTGTTGCACAAGATTATTTAGCCGTTGCTTTTCAGCACGAGATTGACCACTTAAATGGTGTTTTATTTATTGATAAACTCTCTATCGTCAAGCGCAAAAAATTTGAAAAAGGCTTGAAGCAAAAGCATAAATTTTAGAATTTTACAAATGTGGTTTAGCTTGATAGTTATCCAAAAGCTTGATACAAATCGTCAAAAAGATTCCCTCCAAAAGAGCCGCAAGAATAAAAGCATAATATTCGTGTGTATCAATTGCATTGAATTGCAAACCAAGTTGCGCTGTTGCGACGAGGAAGGTTAAAGGCATAGAGTGGCTAAAGGCAAATAAGATTGTTTGTTTTATATCCCCAAAGTATTTTCTATATGCAACGAAAGCCCCCAATAAGCGTAAAATAACCATAACAAGAATAATGCTCAATGTCAGCGACAAGAGTTGTCGGTTTTGTGTAATCAGATTCAAATCCAATGTAGAGCCAACGAAAATAAAAAATAAAGGAATAAAGAATCCAAAACCAAAATCGTTTAATTTGTCTATCAAGCCTTTGTGATGATGAAAATAAGTCGCTAAAATCATACCTGCTAAAAATGCCCCAAGCACGCGTTCTAGCCCTAGAATCTGTGAGATTCCAATTAGAATTAAAAACAGCATTGCGCTAAAGCGAATGTCTTGATTTTTGCTTGCATTTTTTGGAATCAGAAAAAATTTCAAAGTAGGAAACCACCAAAACATAATGTCTGCAACCTTGAACATACCCACAATGACGCTTAAAAAAATAAACAAAACGAGCAATGTCCGATATAATTCCCAATTTAATCCATAGGAATATGCACCATTGAGCACTACAAGCACAACAATGCTAATCAGCTCACCCAAGATTCCAACATTTAAAGCAAGTTGTAGCCAAGATGTATTTTTGGGGTATTCTTTGAGTAATGCCATAATCATACCCAAACTCATTACAGGCAAGGCAGCAATATAAAACTTAGATAGCCCAGCATTAAGCACATACAAGCAAGCGACACCATAGAGAATTAAGAAATATAAAAAAGCAGATTTTAGGAAGTCTATTCCGAGTTTTGTAAAGGTTTTCAAATCCACTTCTAAGCCACATAGAAACATCAAAAATAAAAAGCCAATGTGTGCA
Source organism: Helicobacter sp. UBA3407 (assembly GCF_949747025.1). Lineage (NCBI taxonomy): Bacteria > Pseudomonadati > Campylobacterota > Epsilonproteobacteria > Campylobacterales > Helicobacteraceae > Helicobacter > Helicobacter sp. UBA3407. The sequence continues at coordinate 6,587 of NZ_CATKCB010000109.1, forward strand.
ATAAAGCTTAGGGATTCGGAATGTGAAAAAAGTCCAAAATGAAAAGCAAGCGCACCAAGTAGAATCTCTGTAACCACAAGAGGCAAGCGTAAAAGCGAGCTAAGAAAAGGTGCGATGACAATCAAAACTGCAATAATACCAAAAGTAATAATGTTTTCCATAATAGGGCTTAAACTCCAAAATTAAAAGTATAACTTACTTTAGGGTAAATTGCCATAAATCTGTGGTAAAATGCGCTCCAAAACAATTTTATTTAGGAATCTTAAACAATGATTCAAGATTTTTTCGCCCCGCTTTTGGAATCTTTGCCTAGTGATAGAGGGCGCAAATGTGAGATTTTATCACAAGAGTGTATTTTGCAAAGTGGATTCCATCATTTTGATTGGACTGCGAGCGGGCTAGCAGCGAAATGCGTAGAATCGCGAATGAACAAGATTTTGCCCTTTTATGCCAATACGCATTCCGAGAGTAATTCCCACGCAGAATTAATCAGCTCCTTATATGAGGAGGCGAGGGAAAGATTAAAGCAAATCTTTAAACTTGATTCTAATTTTGCTTTAATCTCTTGTGGCTTTGGTTCAACTGCTGCAATCAAAAAGTTTCAAGAACTCTTAGGGATTTATATTCCACCCAGAACAAAGCAAATTTTGGGAGTGGATTCCTTGCGTGATAAATCTTCTTTTCCGCTCGTGATTGTTGGACCTTATGAACACCACAGCAATGAATTAAGTTTCAGAGAGGGATTGTGCGAAGTTGTGCGTATAGGATTGAATACGCAAGGATTGGTGGATTTGGAGGCTTTAAAGAATATTTTAAGTGCAAATGTCGGGCGTAAAATCATCGGTTCTTTTGCTTTGGGTTCCAATGTAAGTGGAATCTTAGCACCCTTTGCGGAAATTTCTCATTTGATTCGTTCCTTTGGCGGAATCGTATGTTTTGATTGTGCGACTACCTCACCTTATTTGGATATTCCACCAAGTTTTTATGATGTAGCTTTTCTTTCTCCTCATAAACTTTTGGGGGGTATTGGTGGAAGTGGAATCTTAATCATTTCTCGTGCCTTGATTGATAAAACTTTGCCACCAACTTTTTGTGGTGGGGGTATTGTTGGTTATGTTTCTCGCACAAGCGCACAATATTATGCACAAGAGCAAAGAAGAGAGGAGGCAGGAACGCCCGGTATTTTAGAGTTTTTACGAAGCTATTTTGGCTATGCTTTGCGGGAGGAGATTGGGCAAGAATGGATACAACAAGCAAAGATTCCTTATATCCGCACATTGCGGGAATTTTTAGAAAATGAACCCAAGATAATAACTTATGGCAATTTAGAACATAATGCTTTGGGAATTTTTTCGTTTAATATTCGCGGAATCTCACCCTTTGAAGTCTCACTTCAATTGTCCAAAGAATATGGGATTCTCACTCGCGCAGGTTGTGCTTGTGCTGGACCTTATGGACACGATTTGTTGGGATTGGAGGATAATGCCTTTTTTATCCAAAAGCCCGGTTGGGTGCGCCTAAATGTGCATTATACGCATACGCAAGAGGAAATCAATCGGCTTTTAGAGGCGTTGAAGCAAATCTTTCATTCGGTTTGAAAGCAAAATGAAAAGATTTCTTTCATTTTTTATGGGTTTTTGTTGGAGTGCTAGGGCAGTTTTGGGGTGGTTTTTCTTTGATAATTCTTACTTTGCGCTTCAAATCTTGAATCAATTTCTTGCCTTATTCATTGCGATGAAAGTTTTATCAAAGATTTGCTTCAAAGTTTAGAGTTCCGCAAGGAAACTCCCCATATCATTTTTGCTAGAAACAAATATAGTGAGAGCGGAGGCAATCCATAGTCTAAAATCTCGCCTTTAAGATTCTATTGTA
>NZ_CATKCB010000110.1:0-4498 GCF_949747025.1 Helicobacter sp. UBA3407
AAGTGCGTAAGTTAAAAGAGGAGCATAAGAAAAAGAGTTAAGATTCCATAGTGAATTTACTTTATGTAAGATTATAGATTGCTATGAAATGTGAGGACGAGACGAAGAATCTCGCCTTATCCTTGCTAAATAGAGAGTTTAAAGTTTTTAAAGATTCTCGCAGTAATCTTTGATTCTTTGAATCCCTTTGTCAATACTATTTAAATCTGTGGCAAAGGAGAATCTAAAATAGCCGTCCATTCCAAAGCCAATTCCCGGAACGACAGCCACGCCAGCATATTCTAACAAGTTTTTGCAAAATTGCATAGAATCTTTAGAAATCTCTGCACAATGAACAAAAAGATAGAACGCTCCATCGGGTTTGCTAGCTTTTAACCCTTTAATGGTATTAAATCTTTCGCAGGCAAAATCTCTCCGCTCTTTAAAAGCTTGACGCATTATCTCAATTTCTTTATCTGCACTACCATTTAGCCCAGTAATTGCGGCTTTTTGTGTGATAGAGTTGATATTGGAGGTAGAATGTCCTTGTAGTGCATTAATGAGTTTGCAAAGTTTTTGGTCTTTGCTCGCTACATAGCCCATTCGCCAACCAGTCATTGCGACTGCCTTACTGAGCCCATTAATGGTAATTGTGCGCTCAAGCATATCTTGACTAAGGCTAGCAGGTGAGACAAAAGTGCCATCATAAACCAATTTTTCATAGATTTCATCGCTAAGCAACCAAATATTTGTGTCTTTTAAAATCTCTGCAATTTCTTCTAACTCTGCTCTAGAATACACCATTCCTGTGGGATTGGAGGGTGTTGTAAGCACTAGCATTTTTGTTTTAGGCGTTATGGCGGCTTTTAGCTGTTCTTTTGTGATTTTGAAGTTATTTTCTTGTGTAGTCTGGATAAAGATATTCTTGCCACCGCTAAATGTAACAAGCTCGGGGTAAGTTACCCAATAAGGTGAGGGGATAATCACTTCGTCGTCCTTTTCAATTAATGCTTGAAATACATTAAAAAGTGAGTGTTTCGCCCCGCTATTTACAATGATTTCTTTGGTGGAATATTCTAAATTATTATCCCGCTTCAACTTCACGCTAATCGCATTTAAAAGCTCCGGGATTCCAGCGACTGCAGTATATTTGGTAAAACCCTCGTTGATTGCTTGGATTGCTGCATCTTTAACGACTTGGGGAGTATCAAAATCCGGTTCACCCGCAGAAAAAGAGAGAATGTCTTTTCCTTGTGATTTTAGTTCTCGCGCAAGTGTGCTAATTGCAAGAGTGATAGATTCTGATAGAGCAGTGATTCTGCTTGCATAATGTGCCTGCATAGTAAGTCCTTATTGATAGGTAGATTGAAACGCAATAATAATCTTAATTTATTGAAAATTTTATAAAAGTTAAGAGAATTGTTTAACTTTTGTAGGCTTAGAATCTCTTTGTATTTTTGGTAGAGATTCTACTAAATTTCGCCCTTATGCTTATTGAATTTAAAAGTATTTAGCATTAATGACTAATTAATTTTTAGTCTAATAGACTAAGATTTAATGAATTTTTTTACTTAATGTATTGACAAAGTAAAGTTTTTGCATTATAATTCCGCTGTTTTTAAAAAATATTTAATTTTTGGAGGTAATTCTTATGAATTTCAGACCACTTGGAGAAAGAGTTCTAGTAGAAAGACTAGAAGAAGACACAAAAACTACTTCAGGAATTATTATCCCTGATAATGCGAAAGAAAAGCCGCTTGAAGGAATTATTCAAGCAATTGGTAGCGAAGTTAAAGATGTAAAAGTAGGTGATAAAGTTGTTTTTGGAAAATATTCTGGCACTGAAGTGAAACTAGAGGGAAAAGAATATTTGATTTTAAAGCTTGAAGATGTTTTAGGCGTGAGAGCTTAAAAGAAAATATATAATTAAGGAGATAAAAATGGCAAGTAAAGAAATTAATTTTTCAGACAATGCAAGAAATAGATTATATGAGGGTGTAAAACAGCTAAATGACGCTGTAAAAGTAACAATGGGGCCAAGAGGACGCAATGTGTTGATTCAAAAAAGCTTTGGTGCGCCAAGTATTACAAAAGACGGCGTTTCAGTAGCAAAAGAAATTGAATTAGCAGACCCTATTGCAAATATGGGAGCGCAACTTGTAAAAGAAGTCGCAAGTAAAACCGCAGACGCAGCAGGTGATGGTACGACTACGGCAACGGTTTTAGCATATAGTATTTTCAAAGAGGGTTTGAGAAATATTACTGCAGGTGCGAATCCTGTGCAAGTAAAGCGTGGAATGGATAAAGCAGCAGAGGCAATCACAGAAGAGCTTAAGAAAATTGCTAAACCTGTTGCGGGTAAAAAAGAAATCGCACAAGTAGCAACAATCTCTGCAAATTCTGATTCCAAAGTAGGCGAACTCATTGCGGAAGCTATGGAAAAAGTTGGTAAAGATGGCGTTATTACCGTAGAAGAAGCAAAAGGAATCAACGATGAACTAAGCGTGGTTGAGGGTATGCAGTTTGATAGAGGTTACCTTAGCCCTTATTTTGTAACCAATAGCGACAAAATGGAAGCAGAGTTAGAGCAGCCCTATATTTTGCTGACAGACAAAAAAATTACTTCTATGAAAGACATTTTGCCACTTTTAGAATCTACAATGAAAAGCGGTAAGCCACTTTTGATTATCGCAGAAGACATTGAGGGAGAAGCTTTGACAACTTTAGTTGTGAATAAATTACGTGGCGTATTGAATGTTGCTGCAGTCAAAGCTCCCGGATTTGGTGATAGAAGAAAAGAAATGCTAAAAGATATTGCAACTTTAACAGGTGGCGAAGTGATTAGCGAAGAATTGGGTAAAACACTAGAAGCTGCGACAATTGCAGATTTGGGGCAAGCGGCTAGAATAGTGATTGATAAAGACAATACAACAATTGTAGATGGTGCAGGTCAAAAAGATGCCGTTAATGCTAGAATCGCACAGATTAAAACACAAATCCAAAGCACTACAAGTGATTATGATAGGGAAAAATTGCAAGAAAGACTTGCAAAACTTAGCGGCGGTGTAGCTGTGATTAAAGTAGGTGCGGCAAGCGAAGTAGAAATGAAAGAGAAAAAAGACCGCGTTGATGATGCGTTAAGTGCAACAAAAGCAGCGGTTGAAGAGGGTATTATTATCGGTGGTGGTGCGGCACTTGTGCGCGCAGCAGCGAAAGTTAGCCTAAAGTTAGAGGGTGATGAAAAAATTGGCTATGAAATCATTAAACGCGCAATTTCTGCTCCGATTAAACAAATCGCAACCAACGCAGGCTTTGATGATGGTGTCGTGGTGAATAATGTAGAAAAAGATTCTAATGTAAATCACGGCTTTGACGCTTCTAATGGTACTTATGTGGATATGTTTGAAGCAGGAATCATTGACCCGCTAAAAGTTGCAAGAATCGCGCTTCAAAATGCAGTTTCTGTTTCTAGCTTATTGCTTACAACGGAAGCCACAGTGCATGAAATCAAAGAGGATAAACCTGCAATGCCAGATATGAGTGGTATGGGCGGAATGGGAGGTATGGGCGGAATGATGTAATTTCGTCCCCTTTTGCAATGATAAGCCTTTGCGTCATTGCAAATCCTCCTTTAAGACACAAATTTCTTCATATTTTAATTAACGCAAAGATAGCGAAACAATCTACAACATAGAATCTCATTTTAATTTATCGCATTTTTTTAAGTTTTTGGTATTTTATGTTTATCTAAGCTCGGATTCTGCGGGGGGGGGGGGATTTATTGTAATAGCTTTTAAAAAACTATACAATATACCCTTTGAATACAAATAAATATAAACAAGGAATAAAAATGGTATGGAAAGACGAGGATTTATCGGAAGTAAGTCAAGCAATAGAATCGCAAGAAAATGTGTTATTTATGGATTTGCAGCAAGAATACTCAATAGAATCTCTTAGGATTTTTTATGCCAAAGATTCTTTAGCTCTAGCAGCCAAAAACAAAGAATTTTTAAGCGTAGAAACTTCTTGTGATGGTAAGGTTTGGGAAAAGTTAGGTGGCGAATTATTAGATAGCATAGAAATATCCGATTTCTTGGAGATTCCGATTTATCAAGCCCTTAATGCGCGTTATATAAAAATATCCCACCAGCCGATACCATTAGATTTTAAGGTTTTTATTCGTAAATATTCGGGATTATTTATAAGTCCTACACAAGCGGGGTGGGGCGATAGAATGATTGCGATTCTAAATTGTATGGCTATGGCAAAATACACAGGATTTAAATGGGGGACATTGTGGCGATACAGAAAAGGCTCAAACTTCAATCAAAACGGAATCAATGTGATGAATATTGAAAGTGCGGAGGAGATTTTTGCCCCCGATTTTATCCAAAGTTATGTGTATGCAGGAAAGATTCCCAATAATGACATTTATGGGACAAAGCCGGGTGCAAAATCTTTAGACGACTTTTTAGTAAAGCCCTATCAACGCTCTTGGGGGCATTATTTTTATCATGGT
>NZ_CATKCB010000111.1:0-2881 GCF_949747025.1 Helicobacter sp. UBA3407
ATTCTTATCCTTGTGCTTTGTTGCATTCATTTAGCTTTTGGCTTTCGCGTTCAATCCCTCCAAGAACTCCACAATCAAAATGTAATCCGACAACAATTTTTGTAAGATTTAAAGTTTCCTAATGAGAGGTTTTTTGGCAAATAATGAAGCAAAAAGCCTTTATTGTCTGAAGTATCTTGATTATGCTTAGATATGTTATAATTTGAGAATTTTTCTAAGGAGAGTGCAATGGACGAGGATTTTATAAAGTCTGAAGAAGAAGATTTTTTAAACAAACCAGACGCCGATGCGGTCTTGCAAAAATCTTGCTTGAATATTGATTTGAATAATGGCACAATCAAGGAGCAAAAATATGGTAAATCCTCTGTTCTTTTGGAGACAAGTAGCAAAATGGTGGTGGATAAGCAAGGATTAATCCATTCGGGAAATTTGTTTTCTAGTGCTGCTTATTGTGCGTTATTGGCGGTGAATAATCCCAATGGAATCGTGATTGGTGCAGAAGTGAAGTTTCTAGCACCTATTGAGTTGGGCAACGAAGTCTTGTTTCGCGGAGAAACCTTGCAAGAAGATACGAAAAAGCGCGAAGTCAAGGTAGAAGGATTTGTGTTAGATATTAAGATTTTTGACGCGATGTTTTATATTGCGGTGTTTGATAAGCATGTTTTAAGTTTGCATATTACTAAAGAAATGGAAAAGAAAATGGGCTAAGTCCAAAGAATCACGACAAAGAATCGTAAATAAAGGGAGTTTATGCGGGTAGATTTGCACAATCACACAAGCCTTTGTAACCACGCGACAGGCACAATGGAGGAATATGTCCTCCGAGCAATAGAAGAAAAAATTGATGTTTTTGGATTTTCTTGCCACAATCCGATGGCTTTTGATGAACAATATAGAATGGATTTTAAGGATTTACCCTTTTATTTTGATGAAATTGCGCGATTAAAAGAAAAATACAAAGGGCAAATTGAAATCTTAACTGCGCTAGAGATTGATTTTTTGCCCTCTTTTGCAGAGGAAAGATTGTTTGATTTTCCACTAGATTATAGAATCGGAGCGGTGCATTTTCTGGGCGATTGGGGGTTTGATAACCCCGAGTTTATCCGCGAATATGCAAGGCGCGATATTAATGATTGTTGGAGTGAATATTATAAAGCCACAGAAATGTTAGCAAAAAGCGGAAAGTTTGACATTTTGGCGCATATGGATTTGTTAAAAGTCTTTAATTATCGCCCAACAAAGGATTTGCGCCCACAAATAGAATCTGCGCTCAAGGCTGTGAAAGAAGCCAATATGTGTATAGAGATTAACGCAGCAGGATTCCGCAAACAAGTTCAAGAGCAATACCCAAGCGAAGAGATTTTGCAAATTGCTTATTCCTTAGAGATTCCAATTTGTTTTGGGAGCGACGCCCACGCGGTAGAGCAAATTGGCTTCAAACATTCAGAGTTGGTATCACTTGCCAAGCAAGTAGGTTACACAAAGTGCGCCCTCTATCGCAACAGAGAGCGAGAGTTGGTAGAATTTTAGTTTGAAAATTTAAGAAACTCAATAAAAATTAAGTAAAATTGCGCTAAATTCTCATCTCTTTTTACTTTAATAATAGCTTTAAGTTTGGAGACTTTGGAGGGTATATGTCGCTGGTGGGCATCGTGGGCTTCAAACCCATTTGAGTGGATAGGTGTCTATTTGCTGGGGAGTTCGATTCTCTCACCCTCTCGCCACTTTTTAAGATATTTTAAGGAATTACTATCAAAACGAATTTTTTTAAAACCCCATTGGCACAATTTTTAAAGAATAAAACTTCCTACCAAATACGCATTGCTTCCCTCTTGCTAATATTTGGAATCTTGACAGTTCTAGGTATTTTAGAGCCTTTTGGATTTTTAAAGCCACTTGCTCAAATTCAATTTTGGCTTTTTGGGTATTTGGGCTATATTTGGCTTTTTGTTGCTGCATTTTTTGTCTATCAAGTAAAAGATTCTTTTGATTTTAAAAACAACCGATTTTTAGAAAAAACGCTTGGTGTTATCATCGGAGTTTTTGCACTTCTTGTGTTGCAAGGCTTGTTTTTTGCGCACGCTGGGATTTTGGGCGTTGCGTTTAATAGTGTGCTTTCGCCACTTATTACACATTTGGGTGTTTTTGTGTTGGTTTTACTTTGCTTTGCCTTTAGCGTTGTTTTGTATAGCGGCAAGTCTCCTAAAGAATTGGGAAAAATATTTGTGCAAGATTTGAAAGAGGATTTAAGGCAAAGTCAAGTGCCAACAGAAAAAATCATTAAAAGCAAAAAGAATCTCAAAAATCTTGCTTCAAAAATCAAAGCATTTTTTACGCCGCCAAGCCAAATGGACAAAAAGGATTCTAAACATTCTATTTTTTCCCTTTCTCCGCAGGAGAAGGACACTCAAAATACGCAAAATAATCCAGCACAAGAAACCTCTAAGCATTCTTCTTTGTTTTTTACAAAAGCCCCTTCTACCCCTCGCGCATTAACTTTAGAAGAATTGATTGAGCAGAGTAAAAACAATCCGCCTCCTCCTACAAGTGCAGCTTTCAACTTTCAAGATGATACTGAAGAAGAATCTCAAGAAATGCAAGAGACATCAGAAAGTGAATCGCACGAGAATTTCAGCAAAGAGCAATCTTTTGAGGCTGAAATTGATGAGTTAAGACAGAATGTAGAGTTGCCAACAAGAGAAGACAATCCTTTAGAAAATTACTCTAAAGAACAAAATGAGATTCCACAAATTCGCATTGTGAGTTCAAAAGAAGCTGAACAGCAAGGCTTTAATGCAATGCAGTTTCAGTTGGAATCTATGGCAAGTTTAGAAAACTTCAAACGTTTTGAGAAAAGCCATTTATATCCAGAGGAAGAACC
>NZ_CATKCB010000112.1:0-3230 GCF_949747025.1 Helicobacter sp. UBA3407
ATTCCTTTATTGTCGTTTCTTTTTTATCGTGCAAAATGCCCTTACTGCCTTGCTAAGATTCCATTTTATTATTTTTTCAGCGAAATATTAGGTGGAATCTTAGCAATCTTTTGCTATGTTTGGCTTGGCATTTTTGGGATAATTCTTTTTTGGCTTTTGCTGTGTTTTTATGTTTTAAGCGTTATAGATTGGCATTTTTTAGAGATTCCAGATAGTTTAAACTTCCTTAATCTAGCACTTGGAGTGAGCTATGGTATAGGAGAGTTACCTGCAAATTTACTTGGTATAGCTTGGGCAGAATCTTTACTCTTTGCTTTTTGCTTTATGGGGATTGCAAGTTTTTTACGGCTTTTTGTGGGCAGTTTCACCCGCAAAGAAGTCTTGGGAGAAGGAGATATTATTGTTTTTGGCACACTAGGGTCGGCACTTGGTGGAAATGGAATCTTAGCAATCTTTTTTGGAGCAAGCTTCGCACTTTTTGTTCTACTAATCCTTAAATACTTTCCCAACATCAACTCATTAGCCCTTGCGATTCCTTTTGTGCCTTTTTTGTTCTTGGGATTTTTTCTCACTCTTTTATGCCAGTTTTTTCAAATTCTTTAAAAGATTCCATTTTTCCCTTTCTAACTTTCAACGCAGTTTTACAAAAATCAACTTACAATAACAGCGCAAAAATTAAAAATTTTAAGGAAAATTATGCAAATTAGAATTTATTATGAAGACACAGATTGCGGTGGAATCGTTTATCATACAAACTATTTAAAATATTGCGAACGTGCAAGAAGTGAAGCATTTTTCAAAGCCAAAATTACGCCCTTGCAAGACAACATCGGATTTGTCGTCAAAGAAATGCAAATCCACTTCCACCATCCAGCAAAACTTGGAGATTTATTAGAAGTGCAAACGCAAATTTTGGAGCAAAAATCTGCTTCTGTGAATCTTTTGCAAACAATCTATCTTGCAAATCCAAAGATTCCTACCAAAATTTTTTCTGCTACAATTACACTTGTTTGTATGGATTCTCAATCCCAAAAAATTACTAGAATCCCCTTGTGGGCGCAAGAAGTATTTAACACTCTACAATAAGGAAAATAATGGAACAAGAACAAAAAATTCAATATCCTTGCGCTTGGCATTATCGTATCATTGGGAATAGCAAAGAGGAATTATATTTGACTGCGCTTGAGCTGATAGATAAAGAGTTTATCTACTCACCCGCCAAAGAAAGTAGCAAGGGCAAATACCACAGCATTAATATAGAAGTTGTTGTCTCTAGTCAAGAGGAACGTGATGCAATCTTTGCAAAACTACATCACGATGCAAGGATTAAGTTTGTTCTCTAAAGCAATCTTTCTTAGTGTTGTCTTAAGTTCTCAAATCCTACTTTACGCGGAATCTCTTTCTGAAATTCCTCTTATTTTTGATTCCAAAGCTGCGACAAAATGTTTATTGCAACATTATAATATGTTAGAAAGCAAGGAACAAAATAGTATAAACTTCCGCGACAATCAAACACTCACTTGGAATCTTACGCCTAATAATATTACTCCTTTGACAGAGGCTTTGCAAACACAAAAACTAATAGATTCTTTTGTGTTTCCTTATCCATTAGGAAGTTTCGCTAAAAAACCTTATGAAGATAGTTCTAGGATTCGTGATGTATTATTTTTTTCTACGATTTATGGGGCAAACGAAGCGGAAGTCAAACAACATTTAAAACCTCTCGTGTGGCTAGATGATACCGAAATACTTTTCAACACTCAAAATGGTGCTTATGACGCATTAAAGCGCGTCAAAAACCGCTTAGAAAACCTCATTGAATCCAACCCCATCCTTAAAACTTATTTACAAAATATCGGGGGAACTTTTAAATGGCGCAAAATCGCTAACTCTCAAAATCTAAGTGCGCATAGTTTTGGAATCGCAATAGATATTAATGTTGCCCATTCGCGTTATTGGTTATGGGACTTAAAAAAGCACGCACTTAGCACTTCGCAATCTGTCGCTACGATTCCATTAGAAATTATTGAAGCGTTTGAAAGTGAAAATTTTATTTGGGGCGGACGCTGGTGGCATTATGATACGATGCATTTTGAATATCGCCCGGAGATTTTATGTTATACTCAAAGCCTTTGGGATTCCAAACAATAACCTTTTAAAATCCCCGCAATTAATAAAAGTCTAATTTGCTACTTTTTTAAGACATTTTTCGCAAACCACATAAAGCAACATATCGTGCCCCACAGGCTTGGCATTGTAAGAATTTGTAACTTCTACTTGCAATCTTTCAATTTCATTGTTACAAAACTCCTCAATATTGCCACATTCTACACAAATAATATGGTCGTGGTGCAAACCGCTTGCAATTTCATAACGCTTTCCGCTTTTATCCACTTCAATGGAATTGATAAATCCCTCTTTTTCAAGAAACGAAAGAATGCGATAAATAGAAGAAATACTTGCGTTAGTGCAGGTTTTACGAATGATTGCAAAAATATCCTCTGGACTTAAATGCCCACCATCATCATAAAGTGCTTTGAGTATAAATTCGCGTTGTTTAGAATTTTTGAGATTATTTTTTTTAATAGATAAATGCAATCTATCTAAAATTGTTTTAAGAGATTCTTTATATTTTTTCATTATGAAATCCTTGCGTTTTTAAGATATTATATAATTTAAAACTTTTTAATTGTAGCAAAATATTGTAAAATAAATCAAATATAAAGTAAGAATCATTTTTATATTATATTAAGTTGATATTAATTATCATTTTATGAAATAAATTCTGATTAAAAAATTTATTATTTTTAAGGAGTAAATGATGTCCGTTTTAGTGATTGGTGGTGATGAAATTACGCCCATTAAAGCTGTTTTAAAAAACTTAGGTTGTGAATCTATTACACATTGGGACGGCAGGCGAGAAAGTATTAACCACAAGGATTTGCCCCAAAATATTGGTTGCCTTGTAATGCTTACGAACTTTTTAAATCACAATACAATGCGAAAATTTCGCACAGAAGCTAAAAAGAAAGATATTCCTGTCATCTGTGCTAAACGAAGTGTAAGTTGTCTCTATTGTGAATTTATGAAAACATTTGGCAATGAAAATTGCCCTTATGGGAGCTTTTAATTTTAATTTAAATTTAAATTTTATAAAATTATTCCTAAATTATATTTTATTTTAATTTAAGGATAAGAATGCTACCTGCCCTCCTTGAACCTCTTGGCAA
>NZ_CATKCB010000113.1:0-2417 GCF_949747025.1 Helicobacter sp. UBA3407
GTATGAATCACCGCGGGAGAATTGTTTGTCGTGTTTTTGCGCTCATAGAGTGGCTCTTCTACGACAGATTTACGCAAATAGCCCTCTGTATAGCCCTTTTTAATCCCCTCATTAATCGCATCTTCAATGTAACCGCCCACGATATGCACCTCTTGCCCGATTTCTACGAACACCACCGTCATACCTGTATCTTGACAAATAGGCATCATATTTGTTTCTGCGATTTTACCATTTTCAATCAATGTGTCTAGGATATTTTGTCCCAAAGTAGATTGTTCGGTTTTTTTCGCACCTGCAAACGCTGTCTTGATGTCTGGCGTCTGAATACAGCACGCGTCAATCGCAAGCTTTGCAACCGCTGCTTTAATGTCTTCGTATTGCACTTCTCTCATCATTTCCTCCTTGTAATTTAAACGCTAGTGATTTTACTGCACCAAATGTAAAAAATGCTTTAAATAGTTAGAATTTAGAATCCCCGCCTTGTTTGCAGGTTGATTTGTTATAATGAAATTGCCTCTGCAATTCGTAGTGAATTTAAAAGTCTTTGCGAGATTCCATAGCACAGAATCTCGCTAAAATTGCCACTAAAACTAGCCTAAATATCCTGCAAACATTGCAAAGATATAACCAAACACACAAGAGCTAAACACCCCGATAAGTCCGGGCAAAATAAAGCTATGGTTGATAACGAATCTTCCAATATGCGTTGTGCCTGAGCGGTCAAACTGAATCGTTGCCAAGTCGCTTGGATAGGTTGGTAGAATATAATATCCATAGCACGCAGGAGCAAAAGCTACGATGATGGCAGGATGCACTCCAATTCCTAATGCCAAAGGCACGAATGCGGCGATTGCTGCAGCTTGTGAATTAACAAATTTTGAAATAAGTAAAAGCATAATTGCGTAAGTCCAAGGATAATCTTGCACCACGCTTCCTAGAGCAGTTTTCATCATTGGCGTATGCACTGCAAACATTGTATCTGCCATCCAAGAGATTCCAAACACTGCAACAAGTGCAATCATACCGGAGCGGAAAATTTCATTTTTGCCAATTTTGCCTGCATCTACTTTGGTAAAAATAAGCAGAGCAGAACCTGCAAGAAGCATAAACATTTGAATCGTATCTACCATACTCATTGGCTTGCTTGCGCCTTTGATTGTGAAATGCGGGCGAAGCTCTGGAAATGCACCCAAAATCGCAACAATCGCGATTGCACCCAAAAAAATCCACATCGCTGCCCATTGGACACCGGGAAGCTTAACGCCGAGCAAGGTTTTAGAATCCCCATAAACATACTTTTTGAACTCTTCGTCTTTGAGTTTTTCTTGAAATTCTTCGTCTTTATCCAAGTCTTTGCCTCTAAACCAAGAAAAAATCCCTACGACTAAAACGCCACATAAAGTCGCTGGAATCGTGATTTTAAGCAAATCCACATAACCATCAAACCCTGCTAAATGGGTTTGAGCATTGAGTAAAAACGCAGTTAAAGATACAACTGCCACAGAAACCGGGCTTGCGATAATTCCCATTTGAGAAGAGATGGAAGAAGCCGCCATTGGACGCTCTGGGCGGATTCCATTTTTGATTGCAATATCATAAATAATTGGCATCATTGTATAAACTACATGTCCTGTTCCGCAAAGGATTGTCAAAAAACAGGTTACAAAAGGAGCTAATATCGTTAGGAATCTTGGATTTCTCCTTAGGATTCTTTCTGCAATTTGTAGCATTACATCAAGTCCCCCACTTGCTTGTAAAGTCGCACTTGCTACAACCACCGCTAAAATCGTAAGCATAACAGAAACTGCGGGTTTGCCGGGCTGAACGCCAAAACCAAAAGCCAAAACCAAAAGCCCCACACCCCCTAAGAGTCCAAGTGCGATTCCACCCTTTTTCGCACCATAAAACAAACAAATAAGAACAACAATCAGCTGAATCGCGAACTGCGTTCCTTCACTTAAGGACATCAAAAATTCCATATTCCTACCTTTCAAAATAAATTAACGCGTAATTATATTACAAAAAGTAGCAAAATACGCAAAAAATTAATAAATAAATTGAAAAATGTAAATTATTTTAAATAGTTAAATATTTTTTAAATAAAAAAAGTAAAAAATATTTGAATCTTTCATCTTTGAGAGATTCTTTTGTTTGGATTGCTTTGATAACACTCACAATCCCATTAATTCTTTCTTGTAAAACAAAAAATAACCGGTTGGTAAGCTTCTTTTATGTGTTTTGTAGGTATTTAAACAATAATGATTCTGCAAAAATAAATCAAATAATTCCCCTTGTTTCAGGCGATTCTTAACCCAAATTTCATTATCCACCCCACTTGTATTGTCAAAGTTATAACTACACAAAATAAATTGAGGCGAAAGAGCGCAAATCCTCTTAATCAATCTTGGCAAATCAAA
>NZ_CATKCB010000114.1:0-7460 GCF_949747025.1 Helicobacter sp. UBA3407
CATTGCGGAAAGGCTAAAATTTCTGATATAATCTTACGCAAAGCCGCGCAAATTTTAGCAGGATTTACAAGAGATTGTGATGAAAATTACGCAGTGGATTACACTAAGCGTAAATTTGTTAAAATCACTTTAGGTGCAAATGTCGTTTATGCCAAAGCTCAAACGATTCAGCTTAAAAAGGACTAATTATGGCAGTTTCTCCTATTGGCAATATCACTCATATTCATCAAAATGCCCAAGTGGGTTCTGTGCAACATGCAAATTCTCAAGTCAAACTTGACTTTCAGGCAATGGTAAATTTGCAGGAAATGCAAGATAAACAAGACGAGATTCAAGAAGTGCGCCCCGCTGAAGAAGTGCTTGAAACAAACGATGAACGTGAGGGAAATGGTAAAGAACCAGAGCAAGAAAAGGAAAAAAAGCAAGAAGAGGAATCGCAAGATACGCAAGAATCACAAGATTCTATACAGACAAAAGAAGATGGCACGATTGTGCATTTGAATATTTCTGTGTAAAACCTTATTTGTATTCCCACGCGATTTCTTTTTAAGAATCTCGCAGGATTTTGTTACAATTTGATGTTATGTTATTGTCCAAAAACACAAGAAAGAATCTTAAAAATAATTACAATTTAATTGATTTGTTAGCTAAGAAGCAAAAAGGAAGAAAATGCGCGATAAAATACGATTTTATTCCAAAGAGCGTAGCCATAGAATCCTAAATATCGCAATTCCCTCTGGTTTAAATTCGCTTTTGGATATTATTAATCTTTCCATAGACTTGCTAATGATTGGCACATTTGGAGCAAGTGCGATTGTTGCTGTGGGAGTGAGCTTAAACTTCATTATGTTGCTTTTTGCCTTTAGCACGATTATTTTTGTCGGAAATAGTGCTTTGGTTTCACGATTTTTGGGAGCAAACGACAAAAAGGCTGCTAATGAAGTAGTAATGAGCTTGAGTTTCGCCGCTTTTGTCTTTTCTCTGCCTTTAATGCTGTCTGCGTTTTGGGGCTTTGAATTTTTCTTTGCTTGGATTGGGATAGAATCCCAAGCACACGAAATCGGAAGTAGTTATTTAAGTGTCGTGCTTTTTAGTGTGCCTTTATTGTTGATAAAGCAAGTAAGCATTTCTGCATTTTCAGCAGCTGGAGCAACGAAGCTACCTTTTTATATTAAAATTGTCATTACACTTTTAAATCCCATTGTAAAATATACTTTGATTTTTGGATTCCTTTTTGTGCCTGCATTGGGTGTTGTGGGTGCAGCAATTGGAACTTTGGTGGTTAATTTTTTAGAAACCTCCGCTTTGTTTTCTTGCCTTTTATTTTACAAAAATAGCCCCATTTCGCTTAAAGGCGGAATCAATTTTGATTATATTAAACGCGCTTTTATTGTTGGAATCCCTAGCGGTTGTGAGCGTCTTTTTACGCTTTTTGCAATCATCGTGATGACGAAATTTGTCGCGTTTTATGGGACTTACGATTTAGCAGGCTATCAAATCGCTACGAGAATTGAAGGATTTGCTTTTATGCCCGGATTTGGTTTTATGATTGCTGCAATGGCACTTATGGGGCAGAATCTTGGAGCAAAAAAACCATTAGAAGCAAAATACTCCACCCTCAATACTCTACTGCTTGGCGGAATCTTTATGGGGATTGTGGGGTTTTTTATGAGTGTTTTTGCTCCCTTTTGGTCTAGTTTTTTTAGTGAGGATTCCGCTACGATTCTCGCAAGCGTCCATTATCTTGTGCCTATTGGAATCTCACAAATTGCTTTTGCGTTTATTTGTATTCTTGATGGTGCATTGCGTGGAGCGGGCATTACAAAAATCACGCTTGTGATTAATAGCATAATGATTTGGGGCTTGCGCGTTGTGCCTTGTTATTTTATTGCTACAAGAGGTTATCCCGCAATTTATATTTATCTTTGCATTTGTTTGGAAACTTTCTTGCGTGCGTTTGTGTATTGGAAAATTTTTCAAAGTGGTATTTGGAAAAACCAAAAAGTCTAAGAAAATAATGCAAAAAATAGGCTTAAATTAGAAAAAATGTAGAGCAAGATGATTCCAGAGCAAAGCAAAAAAGCTACTGCAAAGAGAATCTTTTTTTCAAAAGAAGTGAGTTTTCCTCCACTTTTACTGACTGAAATTGCGGTAATTGCCAAAACTACAATTGATACTAAACATAAAATACCAAGCACAATTGCAAAATTTCCAACTGAATTCAATTTTAATTCTCCAAAACAAATTATTTTTAGATTAAACCCAATTCTTTTAAAGCTTAAACATAAATTTAGATTATACATTATTCTTGCATAATTTCGAATGATTTTTATAAATTTTTTAGTGTGTTTTAACAAGCCTTAGTGTAGAATCTAGCCATTTAATTTTTTTGGGATTTATTATGATTGATTTAAAACTTCTTACAAATCACTTTGAAGAGGTGATGGATAAATTGTCTAAACGCAATATTGACGCAGTGTTTTTGAATACATTGCGTGAAAGCAGTTTGAATTATAAACAAAAAAAATCTGCTTTAGAGGAATTGCAAGCCACGCAAAATGCCAAAACTAAGCTATTTGCCAAAATCAAGCAAGAAGGGGGCGATATTAATGCGCTCAAAGAGGAATGTGATTTGCTAAAAGGGCAAATTACGCTTTATTCCCAAGAAGTAGAATTGTGGGAAAATAAATTGCAAGAGTTTTCTCATAATATTCCTAATATTCCTGATTCTAAAACGCCTTTTGGAAAAGATGAAAAGGATAATGTTGAGATTAAAAAAGTATTAGAACCTACACATTTTGATTTTAAACCCAAAGAGCATTGGGAGCTAGCGGAGCAAAATGGGTGGATTGATTTTGAGCGTGGAGTGAAGCTTGCAAAAAGCCGCTTTAGCGTATTTATGGGGATGGGAGCGAAGTTGGAACGCGCACTTATTAATTATATGCTGGATTTTAACTCCAAATGTGGTTTTAGTGAGATTGGAACCCCTGCAGTTGCGAATGCACAAACTCTCTTTGGCACGGGTCAGTTGCCAAAATTTGAAAATGATTTGTTTAAAATATCAGAATTTGAAGAAGAGGAATCCAATGAAAAAAATGCTAAAAAAGGACACGAGCTTTATTTGATACCCACAGCAGAGGTAACACTCACGAATCTTTATCGTGATGAAATCTTAGACGAAGAGGAATTACCTCTTATGCTGACGGCTTATACGCCTTGCTTTAGAAAAGAAGCGGGAAGTGCAGGGCGAGATACACGCGGAATTATCCGCCAACATCAATTTGATAAAGTAGAGTTGGTTGCGATTACAACACCAAAAGAAAGCGATATGATGCAAGAGCGCATGATTGCGTGTGCTTCAAAGCTTTTGGTTTCTTTGGGGCTTCCACATCGTTTGGTGCAGCTTTGTGGAGGGGATTTGGGATTTTGTGCAAGCAACACGGTGGATATTGAAGTATGGTTACCCGGACAAAATTGCTATCGTGAAATTAGTTCTATTTCCAATACACGCGATTTTCAGGCAAGACGCGCAAAGATTCGTTATAAAGATTCTAAAAAGAAAAATCAATTAGTCCATACCTTAAATGGTTCAAGCTTGGCTGTGGGGCGCACATTGGTTGCGATTATGGAGAATTATCAACAAAAAGATGGGAATATTAAGATTCCTTTAGTTTTAGAGCCTTATTTGAGGTAGTTTTATGCCACAAAATCAAGAAAACAATCAAGTGATTCAGCTTGATGACAATTTTGGTGTTTTAGATGATATTTTAAAAAAAGAACCACAAGAATCTAAACCGCAAAATAAAATTGAAAAACTTTTAGAGTTTTTCAATCAGCATAAAAAAATAAGTGTTATTTTGGCAGTTTTATTTGGGTTTTTTATACTTGGATTTATTTTTTTGATTGGTTTAGTTTTGACGCGTGAAGTTCAACCACCACAGACACAAACAAATGCCTTGCCACCCATAGATTTTAGTATTAAAAAAGGGGAAGACATTATTACAGATGCCGAAAACTTAGAGGCACTGATTAAAAAAGCAAATTTTCTTTACACTAACGGCAATAAACTAGAGGCATTGGATTTGTATAACAAGATTTCTAATTATTCTGAAGGGCTTTCTAATTATAATTTAGGTGTAGCGCAAATGGAAGAAAAATCCTATTTGGAAGCGTTAAATTCTTTCCAAAAAGCTATTGATTTAGGGGAAGATAGAGTGATTAGTTCGTTGAATGCCGCGATTTGTTCGTTGTATCTACAAGAACCCTTGAAGTATCGTTATTATCTGCAACTTGCGCAGACTTATCTTCCAAAAACAGGGAATTTGCCTATTTATTCCTATCTATATGCGCTGACAAATTTTTATTTGGGTAATTATTTGGAAGCTTTTTCTTCTTTGATTCATCCTTCTTCCGATTATTATCAAGAGGAAACAAATCAGCTTTTAGCCACAATGTATGCGTATTTTAATAACAATTATAAAGCCATTGATGCGTTAAATAGAAATTCTACTGACCCAAAAACTTGGTTTAATCTTGCTTTGCTTTATGCGCGCATCGGGGACTACAATGAAGCAAACAAGCTTCTAACGCAAAGTATTGATACATTTGGAAGCACTTTGGAATCCGATATTGCCTTAATGCTTGTGAAACTACAATTAACAGAATATAGTCAGGCTGCGCGGCTTGCAAATAAATATTCTCAAAATCAAGAAGCGTTAGACCGCAATCCTTATCCGATTCAAATCACTTTGCGTGATGATTTTTTTAATATTGATGTTGCACAAAAACGTTTTTGGGATAATTTTACAGGGCAAAAGCTCAACGCCTATAATGTTTTATTTTATTTTGCCTCTTATAAAGTCTTTGACGCTAAAGAAGCTTTTAATGTGATTCAAGAGGGTGGCATTAATATTCGGATTGAGAATCTGCAAGAGGCAAAAGAGATTCTACTGCGCGGACAGACGATTTCAAGAATGAATCGCAATATTGCTAATGCGATTTTAGAAACGCTTAATGGAAATATTCGGAATGCTAATGCCTTATTGTTAGAAGTTGTTAATGCTTATCCCAATCATTCTATTTTGCATTATAATTTAGGACTAAATTATGCGCAAATGGGTAATTTTGACGCGGCTTATCAGCATTTTTTACGTTCTTTTCACTTGAATCCAAAAGACTTGTATGCAGGAATTTTTGCCCTTATCACTGCCAAATTAACCTATCGCGATACGGGGCGATTGGAAAGTGAAATTGGAAGAGAAATTGTCAATTTTCAAGGCAATGCCGAGGAGCAAGAATTTATTCAAGCTTTGTTAAATTTCGCAAGAGATGGTATTCCAACGCCTTTGCAGTCTCTTGAAAACAAAGAAGACAATGTTGCGATTTATTATGCTTTGGATTTTGCGCAAGGCGTGCAGATGAATAATCAAACCTTGCTTGTGAAATCTGCAGAGGGATTGAAACGGCTCTATCCTAATGACCCCATTAGCAATCTTTTATCACTTTTGGCTATCAATTATCAAGACGAGCCTAAATCTCTTGCTTTGAAGTTGCAAAATTATTACCAAGACCCAAAAATTAACCGCGATTCCATTTATTATGGAGCATCTGTTGTGCGTGAAATGTATATTGAAGTTGCGCATATTATTGGGACTTTGCATTATGTTCAGCAAGATTTGGATATGCGCCTTATTACCGAACAAAAAGACGCACGCGGGGTAATTCAGGCTTTGGCATTGACTTATTTGTATTTACAGGAATTTGAAAAATCTTTTACGCTTTATAACAGCTTGATTGATGATTTTAAAGAGCAAGATACGCAAACGCTCTTTTTGGGTGCGGTGGCTGCTATTGGCGCAGGACATATTGAAAATGCCTCTACACTTTTGCAGCTTTCCAAATTGGAAGCGCCGACAAATTATGAAACAAGAATCGCAAATGGAATTTTATTCCTGCAAGAAAAAAATTTTAGTGCCGCCGCTTCGCAATTTACAACCATTGCCGCTTCTAAGTTGCGCTCTAAATACTTTGATTTTAAAATCAACACGCAACAGATTTTGCAGAATCCTTAAAGTTTGTTTTTAATTCATTGATTTTGTAGAAGCTGTTTTGGTTGATGAAAAATTCACATTTGCTTTAGGGTTTTGGTATAGAATGTTGGCTTTATTTTAAGGAGATATTTTGTTGCAACAGATTTTGCATAAGATTTCGTGGAGACATTTTATAATTTTAGTATTTGCAAGCGGAATGTTTTTTGGCTGTGCTGCAAATTTGCCAAAAGATTCAGAAATCACTCAAGCACTCCCACAAACTTTCCAAAATACCGCTTTAATCAGCGTAGATATGGAATCCCAACCTCTTGCCAAAGCGTCGCCAATAGAGCAAATGAATCTTTTGTTTAACGATTCTACTCTAGCAAATCTTTTTGAAATTGCTTTAGGCAATAACTTGGATTTGCAAATTATGAATACAAGAATCTTGCAGGCTAAGGCGCAACTTAAAAGTGCGTGGGGAGCAATCTTTCCAAGTGTAGATGGAAGTGTTAATGCCAATGAATCGCATATGCGCACCAATACAACACCCATACAAAAAACCCAATCCTATACTTCCGCAGTAGGTGCAACTCTCTCTTGGGAAGTGGATTTGTTTGGGAGATTGCAATATGCCAAAAATGCCAAAGCTTCTCTTTATGAGAAATCTTTGCAAGATTTAGAAAATGCCAAAATCACGCTTTTGGGCGATGTAGCGATTCTTTACTTTACATTGCTTGAATCCTCTTGTAATCTTATTTTAACGCAGGAAAATATTGTGCATTATCAAGATGCTTTGGAGCTGACGCGTTTAAAGGTTGAAAATGGTTTGCTAGATAGCACAGAACTTTTTGAAAAGCAAGATTTATTGACAAATGAGCAAAACACTTTAGAATCTCTAAAGAGCGCGTTTGAGGAAAATAAAAATGCTTTATTAATCTTGCTAGATACATTAGAGCTTCCTTTTGTAGTAGAATCTCAAATCTCCCCAAATGCGCCAACAGAGCTGCATTTGGATTCTATGCCTGCAAATGTTTTGCTCGCGCGTCCGGATATTAGAGCAGCACTTTTTAGTTTGTATGCGCAGAGTTATACAAAGGCAAATGCTAAGGCAAGCTTGTTTCCCGTGTTATCTATTAGCGCAAATTTAAACGAGATTTTGGATTCTAATGCGCAGGCAAGCGGGAATCTTGCGTGGCAATTTGCTAGCTCCCTTACCGCGCCGATTTTAAACCGCACACAATTAACGCAAAATTATTTTTTGCAAGATGCACTTTTGAAAGAATCTTATCTCACGCTTCAAAAATCGCTAAAAAATGCCTTGAGTGAAATTGAAAACACAAGTTTTAATGTCAAAAGCACAGAATTGCAGCTGCAAAATAGTCAAAAACGAGCAAAAAATGCACAAAGTTATTTTGAATTTTCTTCTAG
>NZ_CATKCB010000115.1:0-1277 GCF_949747025.1 Helicobacter sp. UBA3407
AAGGACGAAGTAAAAGTGGATTGGCAAGGGTTCATAGAGAAGCAGTGTAAAATAAATTTAAGGAGAGGGAATGCAAAAATACAAATTCGGAATTCTTTTGGCGGCAACAAAAGATAGTGCCTTTACGATTGGGACGCTTTTATTAAATATTTTGCACAAAATGCCAAACCAAATTGATGTCTTTTATATCGTGCAAGATGGGTTTTGCGATTTGGATAAGAGGATTATGCAAGAGATTGTAGAATCTCGCGGGGGGGGGGGGTAAAACTCGTGTTTGTTGATTTTACTTTTGAGGATTTTAGTGCAGAGGTTAAGAAATACAATCCTAACTTCTATATAGACAAGACAAATCCTATTCTAAGCCGCTATACGCATATGAGTTATGCGAGGTTTGAGGCTTTGAAGTTTCTTTGTGAGTGTGAAAAAATCGTATATTTGGATTTTGATATGCTACTTTTGCGTGGTATTGAGGAGTTAGCGCAAGGGGATTTTGATGTGGCTTGTTTTAGAGGAAGTGCGAGCTTGTCGCAAGGAATGGGTGCATTATGCCCCCCGCAATTTAAAGAAGTAAAAAACTATTCTACCGGGATTATTGTCTTTGGTTCTATGGCACTTGTAGAAATGTATGCGTTTGTGTATCGCTTCATTGCAGAGCATTGTGAGGATTATTTCACGCAGGCAAAGCTCGGAGACCAAGCACTCTTTAGCCTTTATTTGCTGACAAATCCGCTAAAGATTTACGAGTTAGGGGACAAATATTATGGAAATGTGAGCTGGGTAAAAAGCAAAGAATCCTCTATTATTCACGCGTGGGGACAACATAATCGCTTTTGGAATAATAAGCTTTGTGCGTTAGCTTGGGGGCAATGGTGGGTTTATTATCATTGCTGGTTAGAGCTTGGTGGGAGCGCATATAATGGAGGTTGGAAAGCAAAGTTAGAAGTGCCATTAAGTGGTGGTGAGGTGTGGCAGTATTTTGAGAGGATTGCTTGGGCAAAGCAAATAATGGAGATTCCTATGGAATCTTATGAATTGATTGTGCAAGTAGATTTTAAAAACAAATTAAAATTTACTTTTGCTGGGATTGATAAAAGTATTTTTTTACAAGTCTATTCTAAGAGCATTTATACTTTTGTTTTGGAGTTTTGCCACAAAGAGAATGTGATAACAAGCAAAACAATCAATAGAAAGGATTTAAATAGTTTTTTGCCACAATTCATTGAGAGTCAAATGCGCAATATTGGATTTGTGAGAAATTCAAATAAGGAGGAGAAATG
>NZ_CATKCB010000116.1:0-11015 GCF_949747025.1 Helicobacter sp. UBA3407
ATTTTTTTGCCCATTTGCCAATTTGGGTGTTTTAGGGCATTGAGTGCATTTTGATGCGGAATCTCGTTTAAATCCATATCGCGAAATGCCCCACCGCTTGCAGTGATGTAGAGATTCCTAAAAGGACGAGAGGTTTTGGGGAATCCCAACAAATAACTAAGACTAAAATGTTCGCTATCAATGGGGATAATTTTTGAAATATCAATCAATTCCCCGCCAGCTACTAGACTTTCTTTGTTGGCTAAAGCGACTTTTTTGCCACAATGGATTGCACAAAGTGTCGGTTCTAAACCTAAAAATCCTGTGAGTGCATTGAGGACTAATTTGGATTTAGAATCCAAAATTGCTTGGAGGATTCCTTCTTTGCCGATATAGATTTTTCCTTGGAATGCAGGAGTAATTTTAGGAATATCTTGTGCATCGGCAATCACAATGGCTTTAGGGTGATGTTCTGAAATCTGTTTGTTTAAAAGAGAAATATTTTTTCCTGCGCCTAGCACTTCAATTTCTAAACAGAATCGTTTGGCGATTTCTAAAGCATTGACGCCAATAGAGCCACTACAACCAAGAATAATCATAGGTTAATAATTTGTAAAAGAGTATAAAGAATGATGACAGCAAAGAAATAGCCATCTAGTCGGTCAAGGATTCCGCCGTGTCCAGGCAGAATAGAGCCACTATCTTTTACCCCTGCCTTGCGCTTTAAGTAGCTTTCATACAAGTCGCCAAATACGCTTGTAATGCTTGTAATAAATGTTAGGATTAAAGAAGTAAAGAATCCACAAACCCCAAGCCCAATCAATGAGCCAATGAGGGTTGCAATTCCAACCCCAACAAGCACCCCCTCTTTGGTTTTATTAGGAGAAGTGGGGCAGAAAGCGGGATTGCTAAAAAGTTTGCCTCCTAAGAGTTTGCCTCCAAAATAGGCAAAACTATCCGTGAGCCCTACGATGACAATCAGCCAAATTAAGGCATTAATGGAATTGTCCAAATAGAGTAAATATAAGAAAATAAATGGAATCGTAGGATAAATAAAGGGCAGCATTTGCTCTATTGCTCCCTTTTTAGTATAACTTTGGTATGCTCCCAAAAGCACCAAAATGCAAAAAACACCAAGCGGAGATTCCAAAAGATAGACACTTAACCATATTATAAGCGCAAAGGACAGGAATAGGGGGCTTGGAGTTATTTTGTTGTAGAGTTTATAGGATTCATAAAAGCCAATGATAAAGGCTATTCCAAGCACTGCCCATAAGAGCAAAGGGTGATGAAAGAAAATAATCAAGAGGATTGCAACAAGTATAAAAAATGCTGTATAAAGACGTGTTGGCTCAATAAACTTCAAATTTTTGGGCATAAAGATTCCTGAAATTTCTTAAAATCTAAATTAATTTAAGCTTTGATTATAGCTCAAAAAGCTTTTAAAGTGCTTGAAAATATATTTCTTTGTGATTTTTGTCGTGCGATTCTGCTTGTAAAATCGTAAGGGAGCAATCGCAGAGGATTGCCGATTCTATGTCTTATTCTGCGGAAATAGTAATATTTAGAATCTTATCGCCTTGTTGGATAGAATCTAGCACCGCAAGGCTTGCCTTATCGTTAGGAGCAATTTGTCCAAAGATAGTGTGTTCTCCGTCAAGATGTGGTTGCGGTGCAAAGCAAATAAAAAATTGACTTCCTCCTGTATCTCTTCCCGCGTGCGCCATAGAGAGCGAGCCTTTGAAATGCTTGTGCGGATTGTTTTCTAATTCGCATTTAATATGATAGCCCGGTCCTCCGCGCCCGTTATTTTCAGGACAACCACCTTGTGCGACAAATCCACGAATGACGCGGTGAAAATTTAAATGATTATAGAATCCGCTTTGGGCGAGACTTGTAAAATTTGCCACCGTGTTGGGTGCTTCTTTGGGAAAGAGTTTGAATTTCATTTCCCCTTTTTCTGTTGCAATGGTTGCATATTGCATTGAGTTAAATTCTTCTTGTGTTGGATTAAATTCTTTTAATTCCATTTTTAAATCCTTAGTGTAAAATTAAATTTTTTATTGTAGTATTTTAAGCATTAAAAATTGCAAAAGGACAAGTATGGCAAAAATTATCTTTATCGTGCTTTTGGCATTGAGTGCGAATGCAAAATATCCGCAATGGTTACAAGATAGCGTCAAAGTCGTTGCAGAGTTTGAACAACCCAATCGGTATATACCAAGCTATGTTGAGGGCTATGGCTTTGTGATAAATTATAATTTAGTCCTTACAAGTGCGAAGATTGTTTTTAATAAGAAAAAAGCAGACGAGATTACGCTCTACCACACAGAAGTTTTGGGACAGCCGATTGCTTGTTTGAGCCACGCTAAAATTTTGGCATTAGATGATAATTTAGATTTAGCTGTGCTAGAAGTGGAGCGATTTACGGATATTTATTGCAATATTTTGCCTACACCAAATTTTCGTGAATTGAGTTTCCAAAAAACTTATTTTAATCTCTTTAAAAAACCTATCCAAACCTCTTTGCAAACACTTTTAGAGGAGAATTTGAAAATCTCTTATTTTAGCGAACAAGATTGGTCAGAATTTCTACGTAGTAGAATCGCATTCAGAGACTTTTTAGATTTTTCCAAAGAGGAAAAAGAAAAAATGCTAGGTATGCCATTGTTTATAGAAAATGATTTTTTGGGCTTAAAGGTAAAAGAGTTCCCCAATGCTTCAAGTGAGAGCTTAAAAGTAGGAATTCTAACACACAAGGAAATTTTGGATTTTTTGTGCAAATTAGAAAATGAAACTTTAGTTTTCAAAAATAAAAAAGATTTGAAAGAATTTTGCAAACAACCTTAAAAAAATTCAAGCTTCATTAGCAAGATTAAAGTAAAATAAAGATAAAATCGCGAATTTCAAGCAAGTATAAATATAAAGAAAAGGGAAGGAATGTCAGACCTACTTAATCAAGATATTCAAAATGTTAATATAGAGGATTCCATTAAAGAAAGCTATTTGGATTATTCTATGAGCGTTATTGTAGGACGCGCATTGCCTGATGCAAGAGACGGATTGAAACCTGTGCATCGTAGGATTCTATATGCGATGTATGAACTAGGTGTTACTTCAAGAGTTGCTTATAAAAAAAGTGCAAGAATCGTAGGAGATGTTATCGGTAAATACCATCCACACGGAGATACCGCAGTTTATGACGCATTAGTTCGAATGGCGCAAGATTTTTCTATGCGATTAGAGCTTGTAGATGGGCAAGGAAACTTCGGAAGTATTGATGGTGATAGTGCGGCGGCAATGCGTTATACTGAAGCAAGAATGACGCAAGCAGCCGAGGAGTTACTCCGTGATATTGATAAAGACACCGTGGATTTCTTGCCAAACTATGATGACACTTTGCAAGAGCCAGATATTTTGCCAAGTCGCTTGCCAAATTTATTGATTAATGGTTCTAATGGAATCGCAGTAGGAATGGCGACAAACATTCCGCCCCACCGCGTAGATGAGATTATAGACGCGTTAGTTTATTTGATTGATAACCCCAAAGCTCCATTAGAAGAGGTTTTGCAGTTTATTGAGGGTCCAGATTTTCCAACCGGTGGGATTATTTATGGCAAAAGTGGAATTCGCGAAGCCTATGAGGGCGGACGCGGACGCATTAAAATCCGCGCGAAAACGCATATTGAAAAAACTAAAACCAAAGATATTATCGTAATTGATGAGATTCCTTATCAAGTTAATAAAGCGCGCCTTGTAGAGCAGATTGCCGAACTCGCTAAAGACAAGGTAATTGATGGAATCTCTGAAGTGCGTGATGAATCCGATCGCGACGGAATCCGAGTCGTTGTAGAGTTAAAGCGCGAAGCAATGAGCGAAATCGTGCTAAATCATCTCTTTAAATCCACGCCAATGGAATCTACTTTTGGAATCATTTTGCTTGCAATCCACAACAAAGAACCAAAGGTTTTCACACTTTTAGAATTGTTGGAACTTTTTATTTCTCATCGCAAAAGTGTAGTGATTCGCCGAAGCATTTTTGAACTAGAGAAGGCTAAAGCTAGAGCGCATATTTTAGAGGGCTTAAAGGTTGCCTTAGAAAATATAGATGAGATTGTAGCTTTAATCCGCGCAAGTAGCGACCCAAAAGTCGCTAAAGAGGGCTTAGTAAGCAAGTTTAATCTAAGTGAGATTCAAGCACAGGCTATTTTAGATATGCGTTTGCAAAGATTAACAGGCTTAGAGCGCGATAAAATAGAAAATGAATATCAGGAGCTTTTAAAGGAGATTGCACGATTGAGTGAAATCTTGAAAAGTGAGGCGAAATTAAATGCAATTATCAAAGAGGAATTGTCAGAATCCAAAGAGAAGTTTTCAACAAAGCGAAAAACTGCGATTGAAGAGGATTATGAGAACATTGATATGGAGGATTTGATTCCTAATGAGCCTGTTGTCGTAACAATGAGCCATCGCGGCTATGTTAAACGCGTGCCAGTGCGCACTTATGAGAAACAAAACCGCGGAGGTAAGGGAAAAATCTCCGCAAATACGCACGAGGACGACTTTATTGAGAGCTTTTTTGTATCTGATACACACGATACGATTATGTTTATTACTAACAAAGGGCAGCTTTATTGGCTCAAGGTTTATAGAATCCCAGAGGCGAGCAGGACAGCAATTGGTAAGGCAGTGGTGAATCTCATTAATCTAAGCTCTGACGAAAAGATTATGGCAACAATTACAACAAAAGATTTTAATGAGGATAAATCTATCGCGTTTTTTACCAAAAATGGAATCATTAAGCGCACAAATTTGAGTGAATTTAAAAATATCCGAAGTGTAGGCGTCCGAGCTATTAATTTAGACGAAAATGATGAGCTTGTTACAGCAAAAATCATCTATCCCAGCATTAAAGAAATTTTAGTCGTAACTTACGAGGGAATGTGTGTGCGTTTTGGCGTAGAAAATGTGCGTGAAATTGGGCGTGTGGCACGCGGTGTTACAGCAATTAAATTCAAAATGCCAAACGATTATGTGATTGGTGCGACTGCAATCATAGATGAAAATGAAGAGATTTTGAGTGTAAGCGAAAAAGGAATCGGTAAGCGCACAGAAGTGAATGAGTATAGAATTACGAATCGTGGGGGCAAGGGTGTGATTGCGATGAAGCTTACAGGTAAGACAGGTAAGCTTGTAGGGGTTGTCAATGTAGATGAAAAAATGGACCTTATGGTGCTTACAAGTAGTGGCAAGATGATTCGTGTAGATATGCAAAGCATTCGTAAGGCAGGACGAGCAACAAGTGGTGTGATTATCGTCAATGTAGATGACGACAAGGTTGTCTCTATTGCGCGTTGTCCTAAAGAAGAAAAGGAATCGGAAGTAAGAGAGGGTGATGAGGGCGAAGAGGCAAAATTGCTTGGAGGCGATAATTTAGAATAATGTGGAGGATTCTGTTAGGGATAGTGTATTTGACTGCTTTTTGTGAGGCATCAGAATATATTTTTTCTTATAGGGTTGCAGCAAGAAATGGTATGCTTTTAAACGAAAAATATTATTTTTCTCCTGCAATGGTGAGCGCAAATATTTTGCGTCAAACAAAGAATCCTTATAAAAAATGCACAATTAGCCACGAGGCAAAAACTGAAAAAGCTTTGCTTCGCGACTATAAAGAGAAAATTTTAGAATGTTTTTTAAAATGGGGAGTGAGACTAGAGGATAACACGCAAGTGCAGAATTTACAAGGCAAATCCATAACTTATTTGGCGATTCCACCGACACGCATACAAATAGAGTATGCTGATGGAATCGCAACGATTTATGCACTCACTCACGACATAAATAAGACAATAAAAGCAATAAAGGAGTAAAGATGAAATTAGCTATCGTTGAAGATGATATTAATATGCGAAAATCTCTTGAAATTGCATTAGGGGAATACGATGAATTTGAGGTTGTAAGCTTCAAAAGTGCGAAAGATGCGCTTAAAAAGCTTGATGATAGTATAGATTTAGTCATCACAGATATTAATATGCCCCAAATGGACGGCTTGGAGTTTTTAAAAGTCCTAAATGGGCGTTATGAGGCACTCATTATCACAGGGAATGCAACTTTGAGTAAGGCGATTGATTCCATTCGTTTAGGCGTGAAAGATTTTTTGACGAAGCCATTTGAGATTGAAACTCTCGTGGAAGCGATTTTGCGTGCTAAAAAAGCACAAGAAGTAATAGCAAAGGCAAGCAAGAAACCAGTAAAAGCTGGAAAATCAAACGATAAAATCACTGAAAATAAGCAGTTTATCTCAAGCTCACCTGCGTTAGAAAAATCGCTTAAACTCGCAAATAAAGCTGCCAAAACCGCTGCTTCTGTGCTTTTGCTTGGAGAAAGTGGAGTGGGAAAAGAATTGTTTGCAAATTATATTCATCAAAACTCTCCTAGAGCGCAAATGCCCTTTGTTGCGCTAAATATGGCTGCGATTCCAGATAATTTGCTAGAATCTGAACTTTTTGGTTATGAAAAGGGAGCATTTACAGATGCCACAGAGGGCAGGGCTGGGAAGTTTGAAGTAGCCAATGGCGGAAGCATTTTTTTAGATGAAATAGGCGAAATGCCCGCTTCCTTGCAAGCGAAACTTTTGCGTGTTTTACAAGAAAAAGAAGTTGTGCGTTTGGGAAGTTCAAAGCCTATCAAGGTGGATATTCGCTTCATTGCCGCAACAAATGCAGATATTCAAAAAAAGATTCAAAAAGGCGAATTTCGGGAGGATTTGTTTTTTAGATTGCAAACGATTCCGATTCGTATTCCGCCTTTGCGGGAGAGGGCAGAAGAGATTATTCCGCTGTGCGAATGGAAATTAGAGCAAGTGGATAAACAATATGGCGTAGGCAAAAAACATTGGGGAAAGGGAGCGCAAGAACAATTACTTGCTTATCGTTGGCCCGGTAATATTCGTGAGTTACTCTCTGTGATAGAGCGCGCAGCAATTCTATGTGAGGGAGAGGAGATTATGGTAGAGGATTTGTTCTTAAGCTCTCGTGAGAGTGGAGGTAAAAAGAAAATTGCTAATTTAGAGGAAGAGCTGATTTATGAAGCTCTTAAGGCGAGTGATTCTGATGTAGATAGTGCAGCAGAGTTATTGGGATTCAAAAAAGAGTTGCTTTTAAGCAAAATGGAACGTTATAATATTAAACTCTAAAGGAGAAAAAATGAAAAAATTTAATATTGCTGTTGTAGGTGCAACTGGCGCGGTAGGAGAAGAAATTTTTAGGGTTTTGGGTGAGCGCAATTTGCCGATTAACAAACTTGTGCCATTAGCAAGTGCGCGCAGTGTGGGCAAAGAGGTAGAGTTTGGAGATGAGAGGATTAAAGTCAAAGAGCTAACCCACGAAATTTTTGAAGAAGAGAACATTGAGATTGCTTTCTTTTCTGCTGGTGGAAGCATTAGTGCGGAGTTTGCTCCAAGTGCGGCGAGGGCTGGTGCGGTCGTGATTGATAACACAAGCCATTTTAGAATGCAAGAAGATGTGCCACTTGTCGTACCTGAAGTCAATCCACAAGATATTGCCTTATGGGAGAAAACAGGAATTATTGCAAATCCTAATTGCTCCACAATCCAAATGGTACAAGTCTTAGAGCCACTGCATAGAGCCTTTGGAATCAAGCGTGTAGATGTTAGCACTTATCAAGCGGTTTCGGGTGCAGGTAAAAAGGGAATGGAAGAGCTTGTAACACAAATGCAAAAATTCTTTGATTTTAGCTTAGAGGAATGCGAGCCAAAGGCATTTCCACACAGAATTGCATTAAATGTGATTCCGCATATTGATGTATTTTTGGGCAATGACTATACCAAAGAAGAAATGAAAATGGTGAATGAAACAAATAAAATTATGCATAGTGATTTTGCAGTAAGTGCGACTTGTGTGCGTGTGCCTGTGCTTAGAAGTCATAGTGAAGCTATTACTATTAAATTTGCGCGTGAAGTGAGTGCCAAAGAAGCACAAGAAGTGTTGAGGAAAGCGGAAAGTGTTGTATTGATTGATAATCCACAAGAAAAATCTTATCCTATGCCGATTATTGCCACAGATAGAGACGAAACCTATGTGGGTAGAATCCGTGTAGATAATTATGATAAACGCATTTTACATCTTTGGTGTGTTGCAGACCAAATCCGCGTGGGTGCAGCAACAAATGCAGTGAGAATTGCACAAAAATGGATTGCAATGCAGAGTTAAGGGGAGGTTTGCAGATATCTTAAGGAATTTTATGGCGATTCATTCTATTTTGTTTGTGTGTTTGGGAAATATTTGTCGCTCGCCTTTGGCAGAAGGAATTGCGAGGAAGCTTGTAAAAGAAGCGGGATTGTCTTTGTATATAGATTCTGCAGGAACGAGTGGGTGGCATATTGACGAGCCACCCTGCGAGCATTCTATTATGGTAGGTAAGCGACACGGGATTGATATTTCCCATCTTAAAGGGCGCAAAGTTAGTGTGTATGGCGATTTGGATTTTGATTTGATTATTGCAATGGATAAGCAAAACTATCACGACTTATTGCAGTTAGGTTTTCCAAAAGAAAAACTTGCTTTAATGGGAGATTTTGGCTTAAAAGGAAAAGAGATTCCAGACCCTTATTATTTTAAGGATTTAGACGGCTTTGAAAAAGTCTATTCTATGTTAGAAAGTGCAATTTACGAGTTAATTTCTGTTGTTGTAAAAAAATATTGAATCCTGTTGCCGTTATTAAAAGAGAATTCGTGGCAATCTATAATTTTATATCGCAAGTATTTTTGATTGCTAAGGTTATGGATTTGCTTCGTTTCTTCGCTGAAAGATTAGTGTGTATTCTTGTGTGCTGATTTTTATCCTTACAGCACACGCTTGCTTTAGTGCAAATTGAGAATTTGGATTACAAGAAAAACTTATAAACAACACTTGTAATTGTCAAAAGTCCCGTGATGAATACGAATCCGTCCAATAAGGGATTTTTATATTTTTTGAGTTTTCCTACACTCCAAATTGCGATGATGGGCATTAAAAACAAAATTGCTGCAATGATTGGACCTCCTAAATCTTCAATGAAGCCCAAAATGCTAGGATTAAGATAAGCAACAAGAATAATTGTAAAATACATAAATAAAGTGCTAAAAATTTTGATACTGCGGAGATTTGGTGCTTCATTGCCGCTTAGTTTAATGGCTTTTCTTATGATTCCATTCAAGCCCTCAAATGCTCCAAAATAATGTCCAAAAAATGAGCTAACAATCGCCAAAAATGCCACAAGTGGTGCGCCTAAAGCAATAATGGGCGTGTGGAATTGATTTGCAAAATAAGAAAGAATTGGAATATTTGCCTCCCTTGCTTGGGCGAAATCCTCCGCATTGAGACACAAAATACAAGAAAAGACAAAGAACATCACAAAAACAAGCAATAAAATTGCGGTGCGAAAGAGAATTTGATTTGCCTTTTCTTGTGAGTTATGATAGGTTTTGCGCACGTTAAGTGTGAAGGTGGAAATTGCAGGGGAATGATTGAAAGCAAATACAAGCACAGGCAAAGTAAGCCAAACAACTTGGATTAGTTCCTCAAAACTTGGTATTTTTTGTAGCGATTCTAGTTTCCAATAGGGAATTAGGTAGAGAGAAAATGCGAAAAGCACTGCACACAAAGGATAGACGAGTGCATTACAAGCTTTGGTAATTGTTTCTACTTTGAATACCATTATTGCCATCATCGCACTTACGAGCACAAAAGCAAGTCCAGCACGCGCAAGAGGATAAAGCGTCATCGTGTTTGGGTCATAAAGACTAATAAGGTTTAGCTGATGAACGAAAAAACTTGCAAAAGTGTTGGTAATGCCCACTCCATAGGCAAGACAAATAGGATAAATCGCAAAGAAATAAAGAAGTGTGATAAAAAAACTGATTCCGCGTCCCCAATATTCCTCTGCCGCGTGTGTAATGTCGTGTTCTGTATTTTTGGATTCATTGACGAAGCGACTAAGTGCGCGGTGTGAGAGCCACACCATAGGAAAGATGAGAAAACTCATTAACACCACAGGATAGAATCCTCCAGTGCCTGCGCGAATAGGTAAAAACAATATTCCAGCACCTACTGCAGTGCCAAAAAGTGAGAGTGTCCAACGTGTGTCAAAGCGATTCCATTGCATTTGAGATTCCTTTTGTTTGAAAATAAAAGTTTATAATGCCAAGCAAAAGAGATTGCTTAAAAATTGGAAATTTTGGGATAATTTTGTATTTATTGGGAGATGAAACAATTTGTAATACAGAATCTCGCTTTTTAAATTCCATTGTAAAGGTTAATTTATACGGAATTATAGATTGTTGTGAAAGTTGCATTTAGCAATTTCTCGCAAGGGCGATAGAATGAAGCTATAAGTATGCGGGTTATGGGTTGCTTCACTGCATTTGTGAGAGAGAGGATAAAGGTTATCCTTGCGAGATTCTATAAATAAACCCCTATCGGTAGGCAATTTCTCCGTGTAAAGACTGGTCTAAACCATTTTCCTCTTGCACTTCCTCTACACGCAAGAGCACAAAAACACTCATTATTTTTAGCACCACAAAACTAACCACAGCCGAAAGCGCAAAGCACGCGATAATTGCGACAATCTGCACGCAGAGCAAACTCCAATCTCCGCCATATAGCAAACCCTCACCTGCAGCTTCCTTGCTTACGATTTCATTAACCGAGCTTGTCGCAAAAAGTCCTGTTGCGATTCCACCCCAAATCCCTCCTACTCCGTGCAATCCGAATGCGTCAAGCGTATCATCATAACCAAACTTAGACTTCATCGCACTAATGGCAAAAAAGCAAATAGGAGAAACAAAAAACCCAATCACGATTGCAGAAAATGGTGTTACGAATCCCGCAGAGGGAGTAATCGCCACAAGCCCTGCCACAATCCCTGTAATACTGCCTAGCAAAGTAGGTTTGCCATATTTCGTCCATTCTATAATCATCCACGAAATCATCGCACCTGCTACTGCAAAGTTTGTTGTCAAAAACGCATTGACTGC
>NZ_CATKCB010000117.1:0-10038 GCF_949747025.1 Helicobacter sp. UBA3407
GCAATGCTTAATCAATATTCTAACAATTCTCAAGCAATAAATCAAAAAGCAGAGGTAGAGTCTCTAGGTGTTTTTGATTTTAGTTTATTATTGCATAAAAATGTATCCAAGCAAATCAAAGAGACTAAAGAGGAAACAGAATCCAAAATTAGACAATTAGAAGAAGAGCTTTTACAAGTTAAACAAATCCAAGTCCCCACAAGAAATTTACCTGATAAGCCTTTGGAGATATTGGATAAAGCTTGGGAAATCCACAATGCTAAAAACTCTCAAATCCTTAAAATCCAAAAAGAAATTGCCTTTTTAAATAAAAGCGCATTTGGATATTCTTTGGACGAACAGGGTTTTATGGGAGAGGATTTTAATGCTGTTGCTGGGATTCCGCTAGATTACAAGATTCATTGCGATACATTAGAGAACATTTATAAAAAAACTATGCTGACGGATTCCATTAGCATACCAGCGGCTTATTCGCAAGTAGATTTTATGCAGACAGCTAAAAACGCCTTTGAATCTTTTAAAAACTTCTATGGCGAGGATTTCACAAAAAGCAATAAAATGCTCTCAAAAGAGGAAATCAATGCTTTACCTAAAGGATTCTTTACAGATTATGGTTATCAAAATGTTTTTGCATTAATTCCCACAGAGGAAATGCTCACTCAAATTTATAGTTGGCAGTCATAAACTAGGCATTACAACGCCTAGCTTCATTGATTTTTCCACAAAAAATATAGAAAATTATATCTTGTCAAACTTTATACAAGGAGATAAAATCTCGCTTGATGGAATGTTTAATGAGTATTTAAGTAGAAATTTTAGCTATTTTAAAGAAGCGGAATATTCACAAGAATGGCTGATTATCAAGCGTATAATAATAAAATCACAGGGCGTAGCGCAACGAACAATACCCTCAACAACTACCTTATTCATTACGACACAGACCAAAGATTCTGGGATTTGTTAAATGGTAAAATCTCTGTGGAATCCCATTTGCAAGAGTTGATAGATTTAGGTTATACGCATAATAATACGATTGTTTGGGACGAGGATAGAGAGCAGTTTGCAAACTTTTTAACACATTTCCTTAAAGTCTTTCAAGAGATTTTAGATTTTCATTCTCTTAATGTTCAAGAACTTCAAGCACTAAGCAAACAAGAATCTTACAATACACAAGCCAAACAAACACTTCAAGATTCTAAGGAACCCAAAGATTCCAAACCCTACGAATCCCAAACCAAGCAAGAAAAGATGAATACCTTTTTGAATCATTTGTTAAAGGGGTAGGGTAAGCGGGGGAATCCGCCTAGCTACTGCAAGCAGACTTGCCATTATCCACAGGTTGAATCGCACTGTTATCTGCTAATTTTTTAGCATTGACTTCCTCTATAAACTCCCATAATTCTTTGGCAGCCTTTAGATATTCTTTAGCAGATTTAGAATCTGGCTTGAAATATACGATTGGCTTGCCATTGTCGCCACCCTCACGCACGATAGGTTCAATAGGAATCTGCGCAAGAGTTCTTGTGTCAAAGTCTTTGGCAACTTGTTCTGTTGTGCCTTTGCCAAAAATATCGTATTCTGTGCCACAACCCGGACAAATAAAGCCACTCATATTTTCTATAATCCCAGCAACAGGAATCTTAAGTTTTAAAAACATATCCAACGCCCTAGCACCATCATCAAGCGCAACTCTTTGTGGGGTAGAAACAGAGATTCCAGCTGTTACAGGAACGCTTTGTGCGAGAGTGAGTTGCGCATCACCTGTGCCCGGAGGCATATCTATCACCATTATATCCAAATCCCCCCACAAAACATCACTTAACATTTGTTCAATTGCACGAATAATCATCGGTCCCCGCCAAATCAGGCTTTGCCCCTCATCATAAAGCACTCCCATAGAAATCATTTCAATGCCAAAAGCTTGCAATGGAATCAGTTTTTTAAGGTTTGGATCAACTTCGGGTTTTTCTTTTTCTAATCCAAGCATTCTTGGCACATTGGGTCCATAAATATCCGCATCTAGCAATGCAACTTTTTTGCCTTGCATTGCCAAAGCAATTGCTAAATTAACACTTGTAGTGGATTTGCCCACGCCCCCTTTACCACTACTTACCATTACAAAGTTTTTAATCTGTGGAGCAAGATTTTTTGTGCCTTGTGGTTTGGATTCCGCTTGTGGTTTAGGTTGCTTGATGTCCAAATTAATTTTTGTAATTCCTCGTGCATTGAGCTTTTGCGTAATGGAATCTTTGAGTTTTTGTGCTACTTCAGCGGACGCAGAGGGAATCTCCACGCGCAAAGCAACAGAATCGCCCTCTACTAGCATTTCCTTAACAAAGCCAAATGTTACAATATCTTTTTCAAAATTTGGGTAGATTACCTCTTTTAATAAATTAACGAGTTGTTCTTGATTCACACATTTTCCTTTTCTTGATGTTGTTCTACGATTTCTTGTGAAATCTTATAGCTGCAAAATTTTGGTCCGCACATTGAGCAGAATTTCGCATCTTTAAATACCTCTTGTGGCAGACTCTCATCGTGATATTCACGCGCTCTATCTGGGTCAAGGGCAAGTTCAAATTGTCTATTCCAATCAAAATTATACCGCGCATTGCTCATTGCGTCATCTCTGATTCTTGCATTTGTGCGCCCACGCGCAATATCCGCTGCGTGTGCTGCGATTTTATAAGCAATGATTCCCTCACGCACATCTTTTGCATTCGGTAGCCCTAAATGCTCCTTAGGGGTAACATAACATAGCATTGCAACACCTTTCCAAGCGGCAATAGCCGCACCAATGGCTGAAGCGATATGGTCATACCCCGCAGCAATATCTGTAACAAGCGGTCCTAAAACATAAAAAGGTGCCTCGTGGCAAAGCTCCTTTTGCAACTCTACATTGCGTTCAATTTCATTCATTGGCGTATGTCCCGGTCCCTCTATCATCACTTGCACATCTTTTTCGTAAGCTCTTGCGGCTAATTCGCCCATTACTCTTAGCTCTTCAAGCTGGGCTTCATCACTAGAATCCGCTAGACAACCCGGACGCAAGGAATCCCCAAGACTTAAAGAGACATCGTAACGTTGGCAAATATCTAAAATGTCATCAAAGGCTTCATAAAAGGGATTTTGTTTGTGATAATGCAACATCCAAGAAGCCATTAAGCTACCACCACGACTGACAATGCCCATTTTACGTTTGGATAGTTTTGGCATATGTTCTAGGAGGAATCCGCAATGGATTGTGAAATAACTCACGCCTTGCCTTGCCTGTCTCTCCATTACTTCTAGCATAGTGTCAATATCTAGCGCATTAATGTCGTTTTTCACATCGTGTAGAATCTGATAGATTGGCACTGTGCCAATCGGCACACTAGAGCTTTGGATTACTGCTTCTCTGATAGAATCTAAATCTCCCCCTGTGCTTAAATCCATAATCGTATCCGCTCCATATTTAATGGAAATTAGTGTTTTTTGCACTTCCTCTTCAATAGAACTTGCAAGTGCAGAACTACCGATATTAGAATTAATCTTAGTGCGCGTTGCGATTCCAATTCCCATTGGTTCTAAATTCGTGTGATTTATGTTTGCGGGTATTATAAGCCGCCCTTTCTCCACTTCTTTACGCACGATTTCGGGACTTAAATGCTCAAGATTGGCGACATATTCCATTTCTTGCGTGATGACACCCTTTTTTGCATAGCGTAATTGCGTTTTGATTTTATCTTTTTCTCTTGCTTTTATCCATGCTTTTCGCATAGAATCTCCTTTGGAAGTTTGAATTTATCATTAGATTCTAAATCTTTAGTTGTAAAAGATATAAAATATCAAAATAAAAATAAAATTTAGCTTTTTTTGTAGATTTTATGGCAAAAACCTCGCAAATCATTGCAAAATCAAGTGATAATGTTTAGAAATAGAATTTATTTTGCAAGCCAAATTTTAGCGATTTTTTCTAGTTTTTCCACGCTATCACTTGCATAGAAAGTTACTTTCGGAGGATTCTCAAAAGACTTTAAAATATAAGAGTTTTGCAGGTATTCCATAATGGCTTCTCCCGAATGAATGAGCAAGGGGTTGTGATGATAATAATGTGAAATGGAATCTGCAATTAAAGGGAAATGTGTGCAGCCTAAAATAATGGCTTCTGGCGTTTGGGAATAGAGGGCAAAGTAATGTTTCATTGTTGATTTCAAGATTTCACCCTCAAAAATTCCTTCTTCCACAATAGGAACAAAAAGGCTAGTGGCAAGCCCAAAAGTGTTATGATAACCCTCAAATGCTAAAAGCTCACTATAAAGCTTGCTTTGAATCGTCGCTTTTGTGCCTAAAATCAAGATTTTGGAATCTTTATTGGGGATTTTATTTTTAAGCGCTAAAACTCCCGGCTCAATCACACCAACAATAGGATAGGGTGCAACTGCTTGCATAGCTTTCAAGCCATAAGCACTCACGGTGTTGCAAGCAATAACAAGTAAATCCAAATCAAAAGTTTTAAAAAATTCTAGTGCTTCTAGGGAATATTGTGCAATAGTTTCTGCGCTGCGCACACCATAGGGGACGCGTGCAGTATCTCCATAATAGATGATTTCGCTGAAGTTGTGGGAATGGATAAGACTTTTTAGGACACTTATACCCCCTGCGCCGCTATCAAATACACCAATTCTTTGTGGAATCATATTTTAATCTTTTGCATCGTTATTCATCATATTTAAAAATTCTTCATTGTCTTTGGATTTTTGCATTTGGGAATAAAGAAAAGTCAGAGCGTCAATCTCATTATTCATTTGATGAATCGCATTGCGCAATACCCAAACTTTTTGTAATTTGTCGCTACCTAAGAGTAATTCTTCTTTGCGTGTGCCACTTTTTAGAATATCCATTGCGGGATAAATTCTGCGCTCTGCAATATGACGCGCCAAGACAATTTCACTATTTCCTGTGCCTTTAAATTCCTCAAAAATCACTTCGTCCATTCTAGAGCCTGTTTCAATCAGTGCAGTTGCGATAATCGTTAGACTTCCGCCCTGTTCAATATTTCTTGCTGCTCCAAAGAATCGTTTGGGTTTGTGCAAGGCGTTTGCATCAACCCCACCACTAAGCACTTTACCGCTGCTAGGTGTAGCAGTGTTATAAGCTCTTGCAAGACGCGTAATGGAATCTAGTAAAATCACGACATCTTTGCCCATTTCTACCATTCTTTTTGCTTTCTCTACGACAAGTTCTGCTACGCGCGTATGGTTGTTGGCGGGCATATCAAAGGTGGAGCTATAAACTTCACCTTTCACACTTCTTTCCATATCAGTAACTTCCTCTGGACGTTCATCTACGAGTAAGACGATCAATTCTACCTCTGGGTGATTTTGGGTGATTCCATAGGCAAGCTCTTTCATTAGCTCTGTTTTACCCGTTCTTGGAGGTGCGACAATCAATGCACGTTGTCCTTTTCCAATAGGAGCAAATAAATCCAACATTCTACCTGTGATTTTAAAGCTATTGTATTCTAATTTGATTTGTTCGGTTGGAAAGAGAGGCGTAAGATTATCAAAAAGTGGGCGATTTTTCATCTCCTCTGGAGATTGATAATTGATTGCTTCTACCTTTAAAAGGGCATAATATCTTTCTTGGTCTTTTGGAGAGCGAACTTGTCCTGTGATAATATCTCCATTTCTTAGAGTAAATCTACGAATCTGTGTGCTACTTACATAAGCATCATTTTGCGAGCCGGAGAAATTTTCATCAATGGCACGTAAGAATCCATACCCCTCACTTGTAATCTCTAAGATTCCTGTAAATAGGATAAATCCACCCTTGCTAACTTGTGTTTTTAAAATCTCAAAAATCAAATCTTGACGCAAAAATTCTTGTGGATTTTCAATACCCAAAGATTTTGCGATTTCTGCAAGTTTATTAATGGATTTTGCGCGTAAATCTTCAATCGTATAGCCCTCAACGGGTGTATGAGTGCGGGTTTTGTGTTCTTTTTTGTTTGAATTGTTTTCGCTCATTTGTCGCCTTAATTTTGTTTAGGATTCCTTGCAAAGAGGTTTCTTGAAAAATTTAAAAATTGTGGAAAAACGGATGTTAAAATCCCTGAAGTCCTTTATGCAGTTCCTTATAACTTCTCTTTGAATGAAGTGATGAGAAAATTTTAATCTAAAAAGATAAACTTGTCAAGATTTAATGTGTTAAATTTCATTGAAAAACACAAGTTGAAAACTTTGATAACTTGAGATAAAAAGTAGAATCCCAAAAAGAATAAAAACGATTCCACAAATTTTATCAATTTTATCAAAAAATGTGTTGTTGATGAATTTTCTAAAAAATACACCCAGCATAATCACAAGAATAAAAGTAAAAAATAATCCACAGAGCAAGACTAAAAGACTAATCTCTAAATATTGATTCATAAAAGGTGTAATAATAACAGCAAAAAAGAGGATAGCTTTGGGATTGGAGAGATTCAGTAAAAACCCTTTGAGAATAAAATCATAAAAGAAAGTTTTGCTTGTTTGTAAATGTAAATGAAAATCAATGGTATTTTTCGGTTTTCTTAAAAGCGCAAAAGCAACATAAAATAAATAGAATCCACCAATACAGCTTAGGATTCCTTGAGGTAACGCACCATTTATCAGATGGGCAAAGCCAAAATAAATCAAACTGATAAAAACAAGCCAACCACAAAAAATGCCAAATAAGCTAGAAAAACCAGCCTTAGTGCCAAAACTAATGGTGTTTCTAAGCACAAACAAAATATCCGGTCCAGGTGTCAAAGCACCAATGAAACCGACAATA
The DNA here is from genome assembly GCF_949747025.1 of Helicobacter sp. UBA3407. Taxonomy (NCBI): domain Bacteria; kingdom Pseudomonadati; phylum Campylobacterota; class Epsilonproteobacteria; order Campylobacterales; family Helicobacteraceae; genus Helicobacter; species Helicobacter sp. UBA3407. The sequence goes on from NZ_CATKCB010000117.1 coordinate 6,796, forward strand.
AAAAGCGTGCTAAGTTCTAAGATTAGAGATTCCATTAAAAGTAAGGGAAGTTTTTTGGAATCTTTGAGCTACTATCGTGCATAATGAGTGTTTCTAAAACCGCCATACGAATTGCGACACCATTTGTTACTTGTTCTAATATTTTACAGCGTGGGTCTTTTAGCATTGCATCACTAATATCAATATTGCGATGCACAGGTCCGGGGTGTAACAAGATAATATCGCGATTACCAAAAATTTCTTGCGTAATACAATAATCACTTGCATAGTCTTTTAAGCTTGAATATATCGGGCAATCGTGCCGCTCTGTTTGTGTGCGCAAACTCATCACTGCATCAACTTCATCAATGACTTCTTTTAAAAATAAGCAATGGCGCAAGGAAGTTTTCGGAATAAAATGCGGAGGACCTACCAAAATCACTTCCATTCCAAATCTGCCTAAAAGTTCAATGTTGCTATTAGCCACACGCGAATTACGAATATCACCCACAATCGCAATTTTTTTACCCTCTAGGTTGCCCAAATGTTTGCGTAAGGTAAGCAAATCTAAAAGTGCTTGTGTTGGGTGCGCGTGCGCGCCATCGCCTCCATTGATAATAGAGCAAGAAACATATTGAGAAAGAATGTTTGGCACGCCAGAGTTTCTATGTCGGACGATAATTGCGCTTGGATTCATTGCATTGAGATTTGCTGCGGTGTCAAAAAGCGTTTCTCCTTTTGCAGTAGAGCTACGAGAGACATCTAAACGCACCACACTTCCACCTAATCTTTTAGTTGCAACTTCAAAGCTAGAGAGCGTGCGGGTAGAGTTTTCAAAAAAGATTGTAATAATAATATGCCCATTTAAGCTATTTCTAGGTTTAGATTCTAAAAAGCTTTGAGCTAAATCCAAAATTTGTTCCACTTCGTTTTTATTAAAGTCTTTAGTTTCTAAGAGATGTCGCGCCATAATCCAACCTCGCAAGTCTTTATAAAGTCTAAACAATAAAATTATAAATTTATTTTGCTTTAAGTTTCCTTTGCGGTTATATTATTTGGAGTAAGATTATGCTAAAATGCGAAAGTTTTATGAATTTCAAAGGTAATCTTGATGAATATAGCAATGATTGGCACAGGATATGTGGGATTAGTAAGCGGGACTTGTTTTGCCGAAATGGGAAATAGAGTTGTTTGTGTAGATGTGGTAGAATCCAAAATTGCACAACTCAAATCCGGTGAGATTCCTATTTATGAGCCGGGTTTAGAAGAACTTGTAAATAAAAACTATCAAAATGGTAATTTATATTTCACTACTTCCTTACAAGAGGCATTAAAAAATTGTGAAATTGTATTTATCGCAGTAGGCACACCTATGGGTGAAGATGGCAGTGCGGATTTACAATATGTGCTTCAAGCCGCAAAAGAAATTGGCGAAACAATGGAATCGCAACTTATTGTCGTAGATAAATCCACCGTTCCAGTTGGCACTGCACAAAAGGTTCAAGTAACGATTAATGAAGCGCTTAAAGCGCGTAAGAAAAAGATTCCATTTGGAGTTGCAAGCAATCCAGAGTTTTTAAAGGAGGGAGATGCGATTAATGATTTTCTTAAGCCAGACCGCGTTGTCATTGGTGCAGAGGAAGAGTGGGTAAAGGAGCGTTTAAAAGAGCTTTACGCTCCTTTTTGCCGTAGTCGCGACAGATTTATTGTAATGGATATTAAAAGCGCAGAGATGACAAAGTATGCAGCAAACGCAATGCTAGCAACGAAAATTAGTTTTATCAATGAGATTGCAAATATTTGCGAGGCGGTGGGCGCAAATGTAAATGATGTTCGTGTTGGAATCGGGAGTGATAAGCGCATAGGATATAATTTTATTTATCCGGGTTGTGGCTATGGGGGGAGTTGTTTTCCAAAAGATGTAAAAGCTTTATCAAGAATTGCATTAGAAAATGGAATGAATCCTAAGGTGATTTGCGCAGTAGAACAAGTCAATTATGAGCAAAAGCGAATCTTGGGTAAAAAAATCGTGCAGCATTTTGGCAATGATTTAAGTGAAAGGCAAATTTGTGTTTGGGGGCTTAGTTTCAAGCCAGAAACAGACGATATGCGTGAGGCAACTTCTATTGTTCTCATTAATGAATTAATTGCACGCGGTGCGGTGGTAAAAGCATATGACCCTAAGGCAATGCAAGAAGCGCAGCAATTTTATCTCAAAGGGATTCCAAATATTTTATATGCCAAAAACAAATATGACGCATTAGAAAATTGTGATTGTCTCGTGCTAGTTACAGAATGGAAAGAGTTTAGAAGTCCGGATTTTTTGGAAATCAAAGAGCGTTTGAAAACACCTATCATTTTTGATGGACGCAATCAATACAATGCCAAAAGACTTAAAGAGCTCGGCTTTACTTATTATGAAATCGGTGTTCAATTATGTGTCTAAAGCATTTGTTGCGATTCTTTTTTGGTGGAATCTTAATCGGTATTGTATTGATTTTGAATGGTTGCACTAAAATGGAATCTTTGAAATCTAAATTAATTCCCTCTAAACCTGAAGAATCTTATATTCAAGCAACACGCAAAAGTGAGCTAGTCTTTGATGAGATTACGCGGATTGTTTTAATTGCGGTGCATTTAAATTCCTATGATGAGAAAAACTATCCACACGAAAAGGGAGAAGTATTTTTTGTAGATGTGTATCAAAGCGAGCAGAATTCCTTAGGATTCTTGGAAAACGGCTATCATTTGACTTTAAGCAATGGAGAATCCCCAATAAAAATTACCCGACTACAAAGCAAAGATTTACAGGGGTTAATGAAGCAAAATGCTATGCGTTGGGGGGAATACTATTTGGTTAAATTTGCGCCGCAAAATAAACGCATACAAGATAGTTTAACACTCGTGTTAAGCCACCCAAAATTTGGTGAAAATTTCTTAAAATTTGGCTTTAAAGGCTTAAGTAAAGAGGATTTAAAAGGAAAGTAATTGCAAGATTTGCAAACTATACAAAAAATACGATTGGATATTGCTTGTGTGAAATTAGGTTTATGTGAATCACGCAACAAGGCACAAAGTCTCATCAAAAAGGGTAAAGTTTGCGTGAATGATAAAGTATGCAAGAGGGTTTCTTGTGAAGTTTCCTCTTGCGATTCCATTTCCTTTTTAGAATCTTTGTGCTTTGTGAGTCGTGCAGGGGAGAAACTGCATTGTTTCTTGGAATCCAATCCCTACTTAAAGCAGAATTTTCATCGGTTGAATGCC
>NZ_CATKCB010000118.1:0-16774 GCF_949747025.1 Helicobacter sp. UBA3407
GCAAGCCTCATTGTGCAAGAATCTGTGCAAAATCCGCTAAAATATTTTCAAAACAATGTTGCTAATACAACCAATCTTTTGCAAATTACACAAAAATTTGCTATCAACAAATTTCTCTTTAGCTCTACCGCCGCAGTCTATGGTGAGCCAAAAGAACACTCTCCAATTCAAGAAAGTGCGATTCCAAATCCCATCAATCCTTATGGAGAATCCAAACTAATGATTGAGAAAATTTTGTATGCTTTACAAGTTGCAAATCCAAATTTCAAAAGCGTGATTCTGCGCTATTTCAATGTCGCAGGTGCATTAATGGACAAACAAGGCGCTTTGGGACAAAGAACAAAAAATGCAACACATCTTATTAAAGTCGCTTGTGAATGTGCAACAAATAAACGCGCAAAAATGCAGATTTTTGGGAATGATTATGAGACGAGGGACGGCACTTGCATTCGGGATTATATTCATATTGATGACTTGGCAAGCGCACATTTCTTTGCCTTGCAATCTCTGCTAGAATCGCAAACCTCTGAAATTTATAATGTAGGCTATGGAAAAGGCTTTAGCGTAAAAGAAGTGATTGATTGTGTCAAAAAAGTAAGCGGTAAAGATTTTGTTGTAGAATCCGCAAAGAGACGCGAGGGAGACCCTAGTGTGCTCGTAAGCGATAATCACAAGATTTTATCCAAAACCAAATGGCAACCCCAATTCAATCAACTAGAAATGATTTGCAGGAGTGCGTATCTTTGGGAGGAAAAGTTACAAACTTGAAAACTACTTCACAAGTCGTGCGCTACGACTTAATAAACCAAGTCTTGCCATAACATATCAATTTATCCTTTTCAATTCGCTCTTGCAAAGCTTTAGCCAAAGCAATCCATAATCTTGTAAATCTACAATCTAAATTCTATTTTAAATCTTTATAGATTCTATAATAAATTTTATTTATGCAAAATTATAGATTTACACTGAAGCTGGTGAGCTACTGACACAACGCACGCCATGAGGTAAATCTCTTACAATGACGAATTCCGTGCTGTTATTAATTCAAGATTGTTGATTGCCACGATTCCTTTTGGAATCTCGCAATAACAAAAAATCGCCCTCCTCCTTGCGAACACCAATAAGACACCATATCCTCTGATGATAAAAATTATCATACAACAAGATTTGGATTTTTCCACAACATCACTGCAATGTTTGGCTCTCTTGGTTGTCGGATAAATTCAAAGACGACTTCCAAAGGGAGATTAAAAGGCTCACTCCTCAAATCTAAACTTCTATACGCATAAACATCTAGCAAAATATCATTATTTTCACCCGCAAGCCCAATGTCGTTTGCAATAAGAACATATTTGTATTTGGAGAGATTATCAATAAATTGTCTAATGTTATGATTTGGTAAATGCTGTAAAACATCTTTGCAGATTGCCAAATCCGCTTTAGGTAATACGGAAAAATCTCCATTGTAATGGATAAAGTCAATATTAGATTTCTTATATTTTGCTAAATTCCTATTTACAACAAAACTTGCAACATCATAGCCCTTATAAAGAATACCATCAAAGTTGATATTTTTAGAAAATTGCCAATCCCCACAACCAATATCTACAATACTTTTGATATTATTTCTTTGAAAAAATTGTTGCAAAAACTGCACATAACCTTTGCAAAGGTTTTCATTAGAACCACTGCCACTACCATAGCCCCAAGCGTTTGTTTCATAGATTGTATTAAAAACTTGTGTGAGTTTATTGTTGCTTTGGTCTAGCAGGATATTTTTCAAAAGGACAATCTCGCCTTTGAGTAAGGCGATCTCACGTATTAAATTTTGATTTTGAAATTCTATTGTATCTAGTTTAGAAGAGATTTTATCTAAATAAAAGCCCCCCCCCCCCCGCAGTCTTTTTTTAGCAATTTTCCAAAATCTTAACAAATTCATTCTTTTCCTTATTGTCGGCTTATCCAACTTTAGAGTTGGAATCACAAGTTTAGCCGTTTCTTTTCTCCATAATTTCTTTGGAAATGTTGTTTGGCACTTCACCATAATGGTCAAACTCCATTGTATAAGTCCCGCGTCCTTGAGTTGCTGAACGCAAATCCGTAGAATAACCAAACATTTCTGCTAGAGGAACGAACGCATTCACGATTTTTAAACCCATTCTATCGTCCATAGAATTAATTTGCCCTCGTCTGCGATTCAAGTCCCCAATCACATCACCCATATATTCTTCAGGTACTTCCACTTCTACTTTCATCATCGGCTCCAACAAAACTGCACCCGCTTTGCGGCAAGCGTCTTTAAAAGCCATAGAACCTGCAATTTTAAATGCCATTTCAGAAGAATCCACATCGTGGTAACTACCATCAAAGAGCGTAACTTTGAAATCTACCACAGGATAACCTGCCAAAACACCATTTTGCATAGATTCCTGAATCCCTTTATCTACCGCTGGGATATATTCTTTTGGAATCACACCCCCACTAATGTTATTGACAAACTCATAACCTTTGCCCGGCTCTTGAGGTTCAAGCTTGATAAAGACATGTCCATATTGTCCGCGCCCACCGGATTGTTTTGCGTATTTGCACTCTTGTTCCACGCTTTGGCGAATTGTTTCGCGGAATGCAACTTGCGGTTGTCCCACTTCTGCTTCTACTTTAAATTCTCTTTTGAGCCTATCCACAATAATTTCTAAGTGCAATTCACCCATTCCCGAAATAATTGTTTGTCCAGATTCCTCATCTGTATGTACTTTAAAGCTTGGGTCTTCTTCAGCAAGTTTTGCAAGAGCCAAAGCCATTTTTTCTTGGTCTGCTTTTGTTTTTGGTTCTACTGCAATAGAAATAACAGGGTCTGGGAATTCCATTCTCTCCAATACAACCGGTTCTTTTTCTGAACAGAGTGTATCTCCTGTCAAGGTTTCTTTCAATCCCACAAAAGCACAAATTTCGCCTGCATAGACTTCTTTGATGTCCTCACGTTTGTTGGAGTGCATTTTGAGCAATCTTCCTACACGTTCTTTTTTGCCTTTAGTAGAGTTTAAAACATAGCTTCCAGATTCTAAACTACCGCGATAAACACGCACAAATGTTAATTGTCCTACAAAAGGGTCTGTCATAATTTTGAATGCCAAACCTGCAAACTCTCCATCATCTGTGGATTTAACAAACAATTCTTTTTCTTCATCTTTTGGGTCTACGCCGCGAATGTCTGCAACTTCTGTTGGGGCAGGTAAATATTCTACGACAGCGTCAAGAAGAGTTTGAACGCCTTTATTTTTGAAGCTTGAGCCACAGAGCATTGGAACGATTTCCATTGCAAGACAACCTTTTTTAATTCCTGCTTTGATTTCCTCCACACTCAAGGTTTCCCCACCTAGATATTTTTCCATTGTTGCTTCGTCTTGTTCTGCGACAGATTCTAGTAATTTTTCGCGGTATTCCTCTGCTTTTGCTACTAATTCTGCTGGAATCTCTTCAATATCATATTTAGCACCCATAGATTCATCATTCCAAACAATAGCTTTCATTGTGATTAAATCTACAACTCCTTTGAAATTATCCTCTGCTCCAATTGGAATCACAAGTGGCACAGGCTTTGCCTTTAATCTTGTTGCAATTTGAGATTCTACATTGTAGAAATTTGCACCAATTCTATCCATTTTATTAACAAAAACAATTCTAGGAACACCATATTTATTTGCTTGACGCCAAACGGTTTCACTTTGAGGTTGCACGCCACCCACAGAACAAAAAACTGCAACTGCACCATCAAGAACGCGCATAGAGCGTTCAACTTCAATCGTAAAATCCACGTGTCCGGGAGTGTCAATTAAGTTGATTTGATAATCTTTCCAAAAACAAGTGGTTGCGGCGGAAGTAATCGTAATTCCACGTTCTCTTTCTTGTTCCATCCAGTCCATTGTCGCTGCACCATCATGCACTTCACCAATTTTGTGGCTTACACCTGTATAGAATAAGATTCTTTCTGAAGTCGTTGTTTTACCCGCATCAATGTGCGCTGCAATTCCAATATTTCTAATTTTATTTAACGGGGTTTTTCTTGCCATTGTTAATCCTTATACAAAGAAAATTTGAGTTTGAGATTTAGTAGAATTTTTAAGGAATCTTGGAAAAACCCCTTAAAAACATAATTTATTTTACCAGCGATAATGCGCAAAAGCTTTGTTCGCTTCAGCCATTTTATGCACATCTTCTTTTTTCTTAAATGCTGCACCGCGCTCATTTGCAGCATCAATAAGTTCATTTGCCAATCTATCAATCATCGTGCGTTCATTTCTTTTTCTAGCAGAATCCAATAACCAGCGAATAGACAAGGATTGTTGCCTTGCAGGACGAACTTCCACAGGTACTTGATAAGTCGCGCCTCCTACGCGTCGGCTTCGCACTTCTACAAGTGGCTTAACTTTTTCTAATGCTTTTTCAAAGGTTTCAATCCCTTTTTCTTTTGTTTTTTCTTCAATCTTTGCAAAGGTTGCATAAATGATTTTTTCTGCAACACTTTTCTTGCCATCATACATCATTTTATTGATGAATTTTGTTACAATAATATTATTATAGATTGGATCTCCCAATACTTCTCGTTGTGGTGCCTTTCTTCTTCTCATTATTTTTTACCTCCTGCATCACCCTTTGCTTTTTTTGCCCCATACTTACTACGCGAAACTGTGCGTTTTGCTACTCCTGCAGTATCCAATGCGCCACGGATAATATGATATTTTACGCCCGGTAAGTCTTTTACCCTACCCCCACGAATCAATACAATGGAGTGTTCTTGCAAATTATGCCCCTCACCGGGAATGTAGCTAATCACTTCAAAGCCACTTGTCAATCTAACTTTTGCAACTTTTCTTAACGCAGAGTTAGGTTTTTTAGGTGTTGTTGTATAAACACGAGTACAAACTCCTCTTCTTTGAGGGCAAACTACCAAAGCTGGAGACTTTGATTTCTTGATAACTTTTTTTCGTTCTTTTCTAATCAACTGATTAATAGTTGGCACTTGTCTTTCCTTCCTAAAATGGTTTTAATAGAGAAAATGAAGCGGATTATAAGCAAATCACACTTTATTCTTACTTAAATTAAGGTTGAAATAACCTTAATTCGCCTTTAGCTTTCTTTAATTTTAACTTTTTTACCTTTGTAAATTCCTGTTCCGACCGGAATCATACGACCCAATACAATATTTTCTTTTAAATCCTCTAAATGGTCAATTTTTGCCGCAATGCTTGCTTCTGTGAGGACTTTTGTTGTTTCTTGGAATGATGCTGCTGAAATCACAGAATCACTACCAATTGCGGCACGCGTGATTCCCAACAACACTGGTTCAGCAATTGCTGGGATTCCTCCCATTCTAATAATGCGAGCATTTTCTTCTCTGAAATGTCGCTTACTTACCAAATCTCCCTCAATGAATTTTGTGTTACCACTATCATAAATCTTGACTTGTCTTAACATTTGAGACACGATAATTTCAATATGTTTATCTGCAATACTAACCCCTTGTCGCCGATAGACTTGCTGCACCTCACTCACAATGTATTTATACAACTCTTTCTCTCCGCCGATACGCAAAATATCCTGACTTGCAACAATTCCCTCTGTTATAGCTTCACCCGCATGGACAAATTCTCCCTCATAAACAAGAATCTGCTTAGATTTATCAATCAAATACTCTGCGATTCTGCCGTCATTTGCTGTGATAATAATTCTTTCTTTACCACGAATAGGCTTACCATAGCTTACGATTCCGTCAATCTCCGCTAATACCGCAGGGTCTTTTGGTTTTCTCGCTTCAAACAATTCAGAAACTCTCGGCAAACCTCCTGTAATATCTTTAGATTTTACAAGGGCTTTTGGCGTTTTAGCTAGAATATCTGCCATTTCTACTTTTGCACCATCAGAAATGAAAATCGCAGTTTTCGGGTCTAAGGCATAACGAATCAACCCACCATTTGCAGTGGATAAAACAAGAGTTGGCTTATGCGCACTTGCAATGTATTCATTTACTACCAATCGTGTTTGACCCGTAAGTTCATCAGTTTGTTCTGACACCGTAAGTCCGGGAATAATATCTTCAAACTTAATCGTTCCCGCTTCCTCTGCAATAATTGGATTAGAATAAGGGTCCCAATCCGCGACAACGATATGTTCATCACTTTTTGGCTTAGCAATTAATGTATTTTTCTCCACACTTTGGTTATCTTGAACTTCAATAATAGAACCCCTTGCAATATAATGACGCGCTGCTTCTTGGTCATACTCATCAGCAATTACAGCAAAAACACCTTTTTCAGTGATTTCTTCACCTTTTTCTAGTGCGCGGTATCTCTCCAAATGGTCGCCCTGCAAATAATAATATTTTACAATTCCTTCTTCCCTTGCATAGATTTTTTGTGTAATAGGTGCATTGTCCTCTACTTTTAAATCACTTGCATAAGAGATTCGGTTGGGAATATTCCAACTATCTTTGATAATATCTACGATACTTCCCTCATCACGCACATAATGCCCGCTGGAATAAGGAATATAGAATTTCCCTTCAATCTTGCCTGTAACCCCTGCTAACTCACTTGGTTTTGCAACATCGGATTTTCTAAGCGTAAATTTTGCAGTTTCTTTCTCACCAATAACTGAAACAATCACCTCATCATGCACAACATCTACTTTTAATTCTCCCTCAAATGGAGCTTTGATTTTCGGCTCTACAAGCAAAATCGCGGCATTTCTTCTATTGGAAACAATCGTTTTACCCTCACGATTCTTATAGGTTTTGACATTATAATAACGAATAAAACCCTCTTTATCCGCAATAACTTGATGTTCTTCTTGGCTTCTGCTTGCTGTTCCACCGATATGGAAAGTTCTTAGCGTCAGCTGCGTTCCGGGCTCACCAATAGATTGTGCAGCAACTACGCCCACCGCCTCGCCGATTTTAGAAATCTTAGATTCTCCAAGATTCAAACCATAGCATTTTGCACACACACCCTTTTCAGCTTTACAAGTAACAGGCGTGCGAATAATTACAGATTTCACTCCTGCTTCTTTAACCTTGCGCGCTTTTTCCTCATCAATCATTGTGCCTTCGCCGATTAATACCTCATTTGTGATAGGGTCAATGATATTTTCTGCGATGACGCGCCCAAAAATTCTTTCCTCTAGCGGTTCAATCAATTCACTACCGACGGTAATATCGGTAATCTCAATCCCCTCATTGGTGCCACAATCATCTGCTACAACTTTAACATTCTGACTTACATCAATGAGTTTTCTCGTCAAATACCCCGCATTTGCAGTTTTCAAAGCGGTATCCGCTAAACCTTTACGCGCCCCGTGTGTAGAAATAAAGTATTCTAGCACATTCAAACCCTCTTTGAAGTTTGAGGTAATGGGCGTTTCAATGATTGTTCCATCGGGTTTTGCCATCAATCCCCGCATTGCAGAAAGCTGTCTAATCTGCCCTGCACTACCTCTCGCACCAGAATCTGCCATCATATAAATAGAGTTAAAGCCTGCTTTATCGTTTTCAATTAGCTTCATCATTTCATTGCCTAGCGCATTATTGGTATCCGTCCAAACATCAATAATTTTATTATAACGTTCTTGTTCGGTTAATAAACCTGCTCCAAATTGCGCTTGAATATCTTTGACTTTTTTCTTCGCCCCCTCTACGACTTTATTCTTATTGTCTGGCACGATAATATCATCTGCCGAAATTGAGATTCCAGCCTTAGTTGCGTATTTGAATCCTAAATTTTTAAGATTATCCAAGAAACTTGCGGTAATCCCTACACCACCCTCTTTATACACATAATCAATCAAAGCTGCAATGTCTTTTTTCTTAAGAACCTTATTCCACAAATGTACAGGCACAAAATCAGGCAAAATAGATTTTAAAATCATTCTACCAATCGTTGTATTAATGATTCTATCCTCTACAAATGCACGTACTTTAGAACCAACTTCCACTACACCTGCTTCTAAAGCAATATGGATTTGGTCAATATTGGAGAACAACTTATGCTCACCTTTGGAATCTTCTTTCGCTAAAGAGAGATAATAAAGCCCTAAAACCATATCTTGGCTAGGCACGGTAACTGCTTTACCGCTTGCAGGTAACAAAATATTCATAGAGCTTAACATCAAAAGCTTACATTCTGTAATTGCCTCTTGAGAAAGTGGCACATGCACTGCCATTTGGTCGCCATCAAAGTCCGCATTAAATGCTGCACACACTAATGGGTGAAGCTGAATCGCCTTTCCATCAATGAGTTTTGGGTGAAATGCTTGAATAGATTGCTTATGCAAGGTTGGCGCACGATTCAACATAATTGGGTAATTCATAACAATTTCTTGCAAGCTTTCCCATACTTCATTGGTTTTTTGTTCAATCATTTTCTTAGCTTGCTTTAAAGTTGTTGCATAACCCTTTTCCTCTAATTTTGCCAAAATATGTGGTTTAAAGAGTTCTAATGCCATATTTTTAGGCAATCCACACTGATCCATTCGTAAATTTGGTCCTACAACAATAACGGAACGTCCGGAGAAATCTACACGTTTTCCAAGTAGATTTTGGCGGAATCGCCCTTGCTTGCCTTTAATAATTTCTGAAAGCGATTTCAATGGGCGTTTATTCGCGCCTTTAACAGCATTTGCATTTCTACCATTATCAAAAAGCGCATCAACAGATTCTTGCAACATTCTTTTTTCGTTGCGCACAATAATTTCTGGTGCGTCTAATTCAATGAGGCGTTTCAACCTCTGATTGCGGTTAATCACGCGACGATAAAGGTCATTAACATCGCTTACTGCAAATTTCCCTCCATCTAACGCAACCAATGGACGCAAATCTGGCGGCAACACAGGCAAAACAGTGAGCATCATCCATTCGGGACGATTCTGTCCACCGGAGACTACGAAACTTTCTACCACTTTGAGACGCTTGATGATTGTTTTCTTTTTCGCTTCGGAATTCGTCGCCTTAATGGCTTCTTTTAATTCGGCAATCAAATCTACCAAATCAATACCCTCAAGCAAATCTTTCACTGCTTCGCCGCCCATTTGTGCAACGAATCCCGTATGCTCAAATCTCTGTGATAAGCTTTGGTATTGTTCCTCGTTTAATACATCGTATTTAGCAACAGGCTTTGTTCCCTCATTGTCATAATAGGCTTCACCTGACTCTTTCACAATATAAGCCTCATAATACAAAACACGTTCTAAGTCTTTCATTTTCACACCAAGTAGAGTTCCGATTCTACTAGGAAGCGAATTAACATACCAAATATGCGCAACAGGCGTTACAAGCTCAATGTGTCCCATTCTTGAGCGGCGCACTTTAGAGCTTGTTACTTCCACGCCACACTTCTCACATACAATTCCTTTATAGCGCATTTTCTTGTATTTTCCACATAAACACTCATAGTCTCTAACAGGTCCAAAGATTTTGGCGCAGAACAATCCATCACGTTCAGGTTTTAAGGTGCGGTAATTAATCGTCTCTGGTTTTTTCACTTCACCATTACTCCAACTACGAATCTTTTCTGGGCTTGCAAGCAAGAGTTGAAAAGCATTAAAATCACTTGGTCGGTTATCCTCTTTGATAGTTACAACTTCATCAATACCCTCTTTATTCTTTGCAAATACATTCACATCTAATGCCAAACTTTGAAGTTCTTTTGTCAAGACATAGAAAGTTTCCGGAATCTCTGATTCTTTGACCGCCTCTCCTCTTGTGATTGCTTTATAGGCTTTCACTCGCCCTTCTACATCATCAGATTTAATCGTAAGCATTTCTTTAAGAGTATGAGCCGCACCATAAGCTTCTAATGCCCAAACTTCCATTTCGCCGAACCTTTGTCCTCCAAAGAGTGCTTTTCCTCCGACTGGTTGTTGCGTTACAAGACTATAAGGTCCTGTGCTTCTTGCATGGACTTTTTCATCTACTAGATGGTGGAGTTTGAGCATATACATATATCCCACATTCACGCGTTCCATCATTTTCTCACCTGTGCGCCCATCGTAAAGCTCTGTTTTGCCATCACTATCAATTTTTGCAAGAGCGAAGAGCTTTTCAAATTCTTGTGCATTTACGCCCTCAAAAACAGGTGTTGCAAACTTCACACCTTTGCTCCAATCTCTCGCGAAACTCAATAACTCCTCATCACTTAATTTTTCCAAAAATGCTTTAGGACTTTTCATATCTGAATTTTCAGCAATTTCTTGCATTTTGGCTCTTAGCTCACTTACCCATTTGCTTTTTTCGCCTTCAAAAACATTTGCGATTTGCTCACCTAGTTGTTTGCCTACTAGTCCCAAATGCACTTCTAGGATTTGTCCGATATTCATACGACTAGGCACACCAAGAGGATTAAGCACGATTTCCACAGGACGACCATCTTTAGTATAGGGCATATCTACTTCTGGAACAATATTAGAAACAATCCCTTTGTTACCATGTCTTCCCGCCATTTTATCACCCACTTTTAATTTGCGTTTGGTTGCGACATAGATTTTTACAAGCTTGACAACTCCACTTGGCAAAATATCATCTTTTTCAATGATAGAAAGTTTTTCTTCATGCTCCTCACTCAAGCTTTTTTTCTGCTCTAAGAAATTGCTTTTGAGTGCATCATATTTGTTTTGAATTTCTTTGGAATAACTTTTAATCAATGTCCCCATAGCAAAACGATTGACATTTTCTAAATCAGCCTTTGGAATCACTCCACCTTTTTTATATTCCTTATCTCCTATTTTCGCTGCACTAATTAATTTTTCTTTTGAAAGAATAGAGCCAATGCGCAAAGATTCCTCTCTATCAAGCATCAATAGCTTATCGTGATGCTCCAAATCTAAACGCGCTTTTTCTTCCTCATAGGCAACGACTGCACGGCGGTCTTTGTCATAGCCTTTTTTTGTGAAAATCTTAACATCAACTACCGTTCCCTCTAAACTTGGGGGACAATAAAGAGATTTATTGACAACATGTCCGGCTTTTTCACCAAAAATTGCCCGCAATAAACGCTCTTCAGGAGTTGGCTTCACTTCGCCTTTAGGAGATGCTTTACCAACTAGAATCATTCCGCCGCTAACATAAGTTCCAATTTTTACGATTCCACTTTCATCTAGGTGTGCAAGCTCTTCTTCGCGAATATTTGGAATATCTCTTGTGATTTCCTCTACCCCGTGCTTTAATTCTCTTGCTTCAATTTCTTTTTCATAAATATGAATAGAAGTAAATGCATCGTTACGAATCAATTTCTCACTTACTACGATTGCATCTTCAAAGTTATATCCATTCCACGGCATAAAGGCAACACGAATATTTTTTCCCAACGCTAACTCACCTTGGTCCATATTTGGACCATCTGCAATGACTTGCCCAACTTCTACACAATCGCCTGCTTTGACGATTGGACGTTGGGAAAAAGAGGTATTTTGGTTTGTGCGCAAGTTTTTTTGCAAGGAATAATGGTCAATAAACGCACCATTTTCGTCCTCGCCTAAAACATAAATATTTTTGGCATCTACTTTTTCTACAATTCCTGCTCTCGTAGCTTTTGTTGCCTCCCAAGAATCTCTTGAGACAATTTTTTCAATCCCTGTGCCAACCACTGGAGCATCTGGGCACAAAAGAGGCACCGCTTGACGTTGCATATTTGAACCCATTAACGCGCGGTTTGCGTCATCGTGTTCTAAGAATGGAATCAAGCTTGCAGCTACCCCAACTACCATTCTAGGACTTAAGTCAATCAAATCCACTTTTTTGGATTCCATTAACACAATTTCGCCATCTTTTCTGACTTCAATCATTTCTTCTTTAATTGTTTGATTATTTGTCAATATTGTGCTTGCAGGCGCAATTACCGCACCCTCTTCTTGTGTAGCAGTAAGATAAACAATCTCATCAGTTACCTTGCCATCTACCACTTTACGATAAGGTGCTTCAATGAATCCTAGCTCATTGACTTTGGCATAGGTTGAAAGTGTATTAATCAAACCGATATTCTGCCCTTCTGGAGTTTCAATTGGGCAGATTCTACCATAATGTGTTGGATGCACATCTCGCACTTCAAATCCTGCTCTTTCTTTTACTAAACCACCCTCACCTAAAGCAGAAAGTCTCCTTTTGTGTGTTACTTCAGAAAGAGGATTAGTTTGATCCATAAATTGTGAAAGTTGTCCTCCGGTGAAAAACTCTAAAATTGTGCCAGTTATCATTTTGGAATTCACTAAATCGTGCGGCATAAGATCTTCCAATCCTGTGCTGATTGTAGAGAGCTTATCACGAATTGCTTTTTGCATTTTAACCAAACCTGTGTGCAATTCATTTGCCAATAATTCACCAATTGCGCGGATTCTACGATTTCCTAAATGGTCCCTATCGTCAATGCGTCCGCGTCCATTTTTGACATGAATCAAATAGCGCACAGTTTTGATAATATCTTCGTGCGTAAGAACCGTTACATAATCTGGCACACCAATGTCTAGTTTATGATTCATTTTCATTCGCCCAACACGCGTCAAATCATAACGTTCAGGGTCAAAAAATAATTGTTGCACAAACTGCTTTGCCGCTTCTTTGGTAACAGGCTCACCCGGACGCATTACTTTGTAGATACGAATCGTAGCTAAGTCGTTTTCATTGTCAATCTTTTCAGTTTGTTTCAAAAGCTTTAAAGATTCCGCATCAGCAATGAATGCGTTAATAATAGAAGCATCTACTCCTGCTGCTAAGTCATTTGCAATCACAAAATCACTAATATTCAATTCCGCTAATTTTTTTAGCTTGCTTTCATCTAGCAATGTCAAAGCGTCAAATAAAATCTCTCCACTCTCTTTGTCAATGATTGGCTCTGCTAGATAACGCTCCATAAGAATCTCTGTTGGATACTCAATCATATTGAGCTTTTCTTCTTTGAGTGCTTTTGCTTTTTTGGCAGTTAATCGCTTGCCCGCTGCAATAATTAAATTGCCTTTAGGGTCTTTAATATCAAATTCTACGCGCCCCACAAATTCCTCTGGGTCAAATGCAATGAGATATTTACCCGCTTTAGATTTGATATTTAAAAGCGGATAAAACATCTTTAAAATATCTTGGCGTGAATATCCCAATGCGCGAAATAGAATAGTAACAGGTACTTTTCTACGCTTATTTACACGCACGAACAATGTGTCTTTTGCATCATATTCAAAATAGAGCCAAGAGCCTCTATCTGGGATAATTTGCCCTGTATAGACTAATTTGTTTGAAGTGCTTGTGGATTCTTCTTCTTTAAAGATAACACCGGGGCTTCTATGCAGCTGATTAACTACTACGCGTTCTACCCCATTAATAATAAAGCTCGTCCTATCCGTCATCAATGGAATCTCACGCACAAAAATGCTTTGCTCTTTAATGTCTTTAACGCCTAATTTCTCACCTGTCTTTTCATCTCTCTCCCAAAGCACCAATCGGATTTTTATTTTCAAGGGAATTGAGTAAGTCAAACCTCTCTCCATAGCCTCTCTAACGGTGTAACGTGGCTTACCATATTCACAACCCGCATATTCAAGGCTAATTCTATTTTGTGCATCGTGTATTGGGAAAATAGATTTAAACACCTTTTCAATCCCAGATTCACCATTATCTTGCGCCATTAAAAAAGTGTCATAACTATTCCTTTGTAATTGGAGCAAATTAGGAACCGCAATGTTTTGAGGGATTTTAGTAAAATCAACTCTTAATCTATTTCCGGATTTTAAACTTACTGGCATATTTATTACCTCATATATCAATGTAGAATTTTGGAAGAAAAATGAAAGGGAGATAGAATCTCCCTAAAATTATTTAATTTCGACTTTAGCACCTGCTTCTTCAAATTTAGCTTTGATTGCGTCAGCATCTTCTTTCTTAACGCCTTCTTTAACGGTAAATGGAGTTTTTTCCACTGCGTCTTTTGCTTCTTTAAGTCCAAGACCTGTTACTTCACGGACAACTTTGATAACATTGATTTTTTTATCACCGCTGTCAGTTAAGATGATGTCAAATTCAGTTTTTTCTTCAGCAGCAGCTGCTCCACCACCTGCAACTGCACCAGCTACAACGGTTGGTGCGGCAGATACACCAAATTTTTCTTCAAATGCTTTCACAAGTTCTGAAAGCTCCATAACAGAAAGATTTCCGATATAATCTAATACATCTTCTTTTGAAATTGCCATAATTTTCTCCTAAATTTTTATTGCGCTTCTTTTTCTTTGCGTAAATTATCCAACCCTGTAACAAAGTAACGAGCAGGAGCAGTCCAAACGGACAACAACATACCAATAAGTTCTTCTTTAGATGGTAGTTTTGAAACGGCTTCAATGTGTTTTGCATCTACGATTTTACCTTCAAAGTAACCTGATTTTACTACAAGCTTACCACCCACAGAATCTGAGAATTTGCAAATTGTTTTGGCTAAAGAAATTTGATCTTCTCCCCAAACAAAAATATTATTCTCTTTTAGCTCTAATCCTTCTACTCCGAAATTTTTAAGCGCAATCAATGCAAGCGTATTTTTGATAACATGAACTTTTACATTTTGTTCTCTTGCATTTGCTCTTAAAACTTCTAATTGCTTAACAGTCAATCCTTTATAATCACAAACTGCAATCGCATTAGATGCTTTAAATTCAGCTGTAAGATTCTCAATTAGAGCAGTTTTTTCTGCTTTTGTCATTTTAACCTCCTTTCAGACGAAAGACTTATATAGGGTTAGATTTTAAGCGTTTGCCCCCATAGTCATTAGTCTAAGATAAAAAACAAGAATAAATTATTTTAAATCCATTAATGCTTGGGCATCTAATGTTAAAGATGGACTCATTGTTAAAGACAATGTTGCATTTTTTATATATTTGCCTTTTGCACTTGCAGGTTTTTGTTTGTTGATATTTTTTACCAACGCAACAATATTTTCTTCAAGTTTTTTTGCATCAAAACTTGCTTTACCAACAGGAGCATGCACAATACCCTTTTTATCCACACGATAATTCACTTGCCCACTTTTTGCATTGCTAACTGCTTTGGAAATTTCCATAGTAACAGTGCCTGTTTTGGGGTTTGGCATCAAACCTTTTGGTCCTAGGATTCTACCTACTTTACCCACAAGTGCCATCATATCTGGTGTCGCAATGACCATATCAAAATTCAAATCCCCATTTTTGATTTGATCTGCCAAATCCTCATCTCCTACTACATCCGCACCTGCCGCCTTTGCCTCATCTGCTTTAGCGCCTTTTGCAAAAACTGCTACACGCACACTTTTACCTGTGCCATTAGGCAAAACAACCGCACCACGAATCATTTGATCTGCGTGTCTTGGATCAACACCTAAACTCAACGCAACCTCAACTGTTTCATCAAATTTAGCCGATGCTAAAGATTTAACTGTTGCAGAAGCGGTTGTAATATCGTATATTTTTTTGCAATCTACTTTATTAATGAGATTTTGCATTCTTTTTGTTAATTTTTTTGCCATATTTTATACTCCAACGCGTCTATTTAATCTACAACTTCAATGCCCATACTGCGAGCACTTCCCTCAACAATTTTAATTGCCGCTTCTTCTGTGTTTGCATTTAAATCGTCCATTTTAGTTTTAACAATATCTAAAACTTGTGCTTTTGTAAGTTTTCCTACTTTGTTTTTCAGAGGATTGTCAGAACCTTTTTGGATTCCTGCTGCTTTTTTAATTAAATCCGTAACAGGAGGTTTTTTTGTGATAAATGTAAAACTTTTATCTTGATAAACCGTGATGATTACAGGAATATTAAAATTTCCCATATCTTTTGTTTTTTCATTAAATGCTTTACAGAATTCCATAATATTCACACCGCGTTGACCTAGAGCTGGACCTACGGGTGGAGATGGATTTGCTTTACCAGCAGGGATTTGAAGCTTAAGTTCGCCAATGATTTTTTTTGCCATAACTTATCCTTGTTTTTTAGTTATTAAACTATTTTTTCCACTTGTGAATAAAGTATTTCAATAGGTGTGCTACGACCAAAGATGGAAACATTGAGTTTTAATTTTCTATGTTCCATATCATATTCTTCCACTGTGCCTGTGAAATTCGCAAAAGGACCTTCAATAATGCGGACAACCTCTCCTGCTTCAAAAATGATTTTTGGTTTGGGAGCTGCGCGATTCTGCACTTTTTCAATAATATGATTAATGTCTGCTTCACTTAAAGGCGTGGGTTTCTTTGCCTCACCGATGAAACGACTAACTTTCGGTAAAGATTGAATGGTATGCCATAAGGCAGTATCAAGATCTACTTTAATAAAAACATATCCCGGATAAAGACTTCGCTCACTAATTTTTTTCTTATTGTTCTTTACTTCAATAATATCTTCCGTAGGGACAACAATATCTGTAAGTCTCTCTTCTAAATGATGTTCTTTAACGAGATTCTCTATTCCGCGTTTTACAGCTTGTTCACTACCAAAATATGTTTGAATCGCATACCAATACAATGCCATAAACAAATCCTAAATAATTATAAAATACTTGAAACAAAACTACCAAGAATGAAATCAACTAATGCCAAAAATAGAGCAATAACCGTTACAACAACAATCACAGAAATAAAAGCATTTCTCACTTGTTCTTTTGTAGGAAAGATGACTTTGGATAGTTCTTCTTTGGATAATCTATAATAGGTAATTAGTTTTTTCATAACTTTATTTGTCTCTCTTTATTCCAAAAATGGCAGGCCAGGAGGGACTCGAACCCCCA
>NZ_CATKCB010000119.1:0-29378 GCF_949747025.1 Helicobacter sp. UBA3407
GATTCTGTCTTTTGCTGTGCCAAAGAGGAGAGATTCTAAGCGGGCAATACGATGTTTATTTATATTTTCTATTTCCATTTTGGAAGCAAGGTTGCCCATATCTTTTCTTAAATGCCAAATAGAAGTCTGCATATAACTTGATTGCTTATAGTTTGTATTAAATAACTGCAAATTAACAATCTTTGCAGATGTTTTAGCTAAAAGTCGTTTGGTTTCTATTTGCTCTAAAGGCAAAAACAAATGCGTAGGAGAACCCCCAAAAGTATCCCAATGCACGTATTCTAGCGATTCTAATACGCGTTCTAGTTTAACAAAATCCTGTGAATAATTCGCTTCCGCATAAATCATTGGACGATTTCTCATAATCAACTCTCTTGCGCCTTGAAGCACACGTGATTCCATTCCTTCTACATCAATCTTAATACAAGAAATTTTCTCTTGCACTTTTAGGCTATCCAAAGTCTTAACGACAATCCCAGCCCCACTTTCCCCTGCGCCACTACTTAGGGACATTCCGCCAAAATTACTTGGAATTTCTTTAGCAAAGTGCATTATCCCCTCGCAATCAGACAATCCAAACTCATTGACTTGAATTTTGTTTTCAAATTCATTCAATGCAATACTTTCTTTAGCTATTTTAGACATTTTCGGATTTGCTTCAAAAGCAATCACTCTCAAGCCATTTGCCGCAAGGAACAAAGAATGGTTACCGATATTCATTCCAATATCTAGCACAAAAGAATCTTTAGGAATTCTTAAAAGCATTGCCTGGAGCATTTCATATTCATAAGGTTCTTTTTGTCTGCTCACATATCCTTGAATGAAATCTGTTTTATAAAAAGGCACATACATTTGATAGCAGATACCCTCTGTCTTTAGGTTTAAAGTGATGATATGTTCTTGCTGCATTTTTATCCTTTTTTAATATGTCCCATAAACTCTTCACGCGTTCTATGGTCGCTTTTAAATAATCCTCGAATCGCACTTGTCAGCATTATGCTATTCTGCTTTTCCACACCGCGCATTACCATACACATATGTTTTGCCTCTGCAACCACCATTACACCTTTGGGCTGCAAGACTTCCATTAAGGTATCTGCAATTTGTGAAGTCATTTTCTCTTGAATCTGCAACCGCCTAGAATACACCTCCACCAAACGCGCTAACTTTGAGATTCCAACAACTTTGGAATCTGGGATATAACCAATAGAAATTTTGCCAAAAAAGGGCAATAAATGGTGCTCACACACAGAATAAAATTCTATATTTTTAAGCACCACCATTTCATCACAAGCCCCCTCTGTGAATACTCTACCTAGAATCTCCTTTGGGTCGCTTTTATATCCACTATATAAATGTTCCCAGCTTTTCACCACGCGCTTTGGTGTCTCTAATAGTCCCTCGCGATTCCTATCCTCGCCGATATAATCAAAAATACAGCGGATTATTTCCTGTAAATCTTGTTGCATAGGATTCCTTATTGTCTTAATAATGCTTGAATGCGATTCTCAATGCTTGGGTGTGTGCTAAAAAGCTCGTTTGCGCTAAAAATATAAAGCGCAGAACGCGTAGGATTTGTATCACTTTGTGAAAAATCTGATTGTGCATAATTTCCACTAATTTTCTGCAATGCTTTAATCATAGGCTTATTATCACCCATTAAATACGCCGCTCCAGAATCCGCCATATATTCCCTAGAACGACTTAAAAACATCTGCAAAACAAGCGTAAGCAAGGGTAAAACAAATTGCAAAATTAGCAGAATTGCTCTTGCAAGATTCGCGCCTTTTTCCCTAGAATTTCCCAAAAATAAATACACTGCATAATTCACGACAAGTAGCATAATATTACTTAAAACGCCAACCATTAAAGTTAAGCGAATGTCTCCGTGCCGAATATGGCTTAACTCGTGTGCCATCACTGCTTTTAACTCCTCGCGCGTAAGATTCCTTACTAGAGTCGTTGTTACCGCAATGAGAGAATTATCTGCATTCCAACCACTTGCAAACGCGTTCATAAAAGGTGCTTCCATAAGAAATAATTTAGGGCGAAACGAAAGATTTGCCACCTCTACTAGCTCATCTAAGATTCTGCTCATTTCTCGCTCTTGTGCGTTCGATTCCTTGCCATACAGAATCTCTTTGTATTCGTTTCCACTAAGCAAAATACGTTTAAAATTACGAATTACAAACAAAACAACCAAAGCAGCAATGACTAACAAAACGCAAGTAACTATGGGAAATTCCCTGAAAGTTAAAAGCCTATAAATTCCTTCACTGAAATTTGACGCGTTCATACGCACAATATCCACGAGTAAGCCAATAAAAACAAAAATCAGTAAATAAAGAGCAATCACACATTTTGTTTTAAATTGATTTTCTTTGATGATTTTATCAAACATTTGATTCCTTGTAATAATTTTTCAATCGCCAAATAAAATTTCATTTTCGCAAGATTCCAACTCCTCTTTTGTCTCTTCTATAATCTCACGATGTGCGATTTCTCGTAATAAATTCGTAGCATACGCTCCTTTGGGCAAGAAAAAATTCATCTCCCCTTGTGCTTCTTGTTCTTTATAATAAAAGCTTAAATTTTCCGGGAAAATCCACGCATAACGTCTCTGACCTACACTTTTAATTCTAGAATCCAAAAATTTAGATTCCAAAAATCCCGCTTCCTTTTCACTTACTTTTGCTTTTTTGCCACTTAAAAGTCCTGTAATTGCAGTTTCCTTACGCATAAAACGTCCCGATTCTGCAATTAAATCACTTGTTTCATCTAAAATAAAATTTTTCCCAAAAGGATAATGGCACAAAAAATCGCCATAAAATATTTTAAAAAAATGGGGCTGTTTTTGAAGCATTTTACAATAAGCAATATCGTGAAACTCCAATGGAATCTCATCGCAAGAAAGATAAAACTTCAATGCCTTAGATAGTAAATTTGGAGCGGTAGTCGCAATCAGATGAGAAATATCAATACGCAAAGAAAGCCATTGATTAAAAAGATAACTTTGGTAAGCACTAATAAGAAAGTTTTGTATTTTTTTATTGCGAATCTTGCGCTTTCCCTCTATTATTTCCAAACCTAGCCGATAATTATCACTCTCTTTTCCAAAACGTTGATAACTGAAGTAGTTTGGGATTCCAACCTGCGCCACTCTACTGCATACTTCTAGGATTTTTTGCGCATTAAAAGAATTAAGTTTTTTGAGGCGAATGAAAAATTGATTCCCTTTTAAATGTCCAAGTTTTATTTTGTTGTTGTGATAAGTTGCACTTAAAATTTTAATGTTTGAATGGCTGAAAGATTCTATTTTAGGTGCTGCCAAATGTCTAGGTAAGCTAATATATTGAATGCTCAAAGCATTTTTATCTTTTAGTCCTGCATAGCCTATTTCACTTTCTTTAATGCCTAAATGCGCAGAAAGAATCTTTAACATTTCAAAAGTCGTTAGGGATTTTTTGCGTATTTTCAAAATCAAATGCGCACCCTCTCCACCAAAGGAATAGAGAGGGATTTCTTCTACGACAAAATCACGAGGGCTTTGCTTAAAATAAAATCCAATTGGAGAATGCGTAGAAGCAAAAGAAAGATTCATAATAACTTATGCAATTGCGAATCTAATGGCAACCACAACTACCGCAACATCCACCTTCGCTATGATGATGCTCTTGATGATGCAAGCCACAAGTTAATTCTTTTTCCGTTGCTTCACGAGAATCCAAAATCGTAACAACAAAATGCAACTCCTTGCCTGCTAAGGGGTGATTATAATCTATAATTACCATTTCATCGTTGAAATCTTTTACAATCACTTGAGCTGTTTCACCATTTTCACCTTGACCAAATAAAGTCATTCCTTGTTGCAAATCAATCCCAACAAATTGGTCTCTTGGAACTTCTTGGACATAATTAGAAAAATACTCGCCATAAGCATTGGCTGGAGCAACAATCACTTCTTGTTTGTCGCCAACAGACATTTGAGCAATTGCTTCCTCTAATCCCTTGATAATTTCTCCTGCACCCATAATAAATTCCAATGGCTTACCACCAATATTGGAATCTAAAACACTATCTGTCCCATTTTCTTTTACTTCATATTCAATACTAACAACCTGATTATTTTCTATCATTTTTTCTCCTGATTTTTAGATAAATTGGATTATTTTAGAAGTTTTTTAGCTTCTTTGGCTTCACTAGAATTTGGATAAAGAGAAATGAGTGTCTCTAAAAAACGTTTCGCATTTTCTTTTTCCTTGATTGCATTAAATGATTTTGCGCTATTCAACATTAAACGAGGCATATAATCTGCTTTATCATAGCGCGTAGCACTTGTTTTATAGTAATAAATTGCGTCCTCATACCGCTTTTGTGCAAAGGCAACTTCCCCCAGCAGATAATTTCCACGCGCGGGTTTGTAATTGCCTTTAATAGCAAATTGCAAATATTCCTCGGCTGATTCATAATCTTTGCTTTTGACAAACTCTTCACCCTCTTTGAAAACTTCCGACAATTTTTTATTTTTTAAATCTGTTTTAGATTCTTTATTTTCTTGAGGTTTAGTTTCTTTTGTGTCCTTTTGAATTTGTTCGGATTTGGGCTTTTGCTCCTTAACACTTATTTCAGAATTTTGTGCTTTGGTTGCATTATTTTCTTGAATATTTTCTGTTTCCAAAGGCTTTACTTGCGTGCTATTACTTTCCAAATTTGCAATCACTGCATTGATTTTTGCATTCGTTGTAGCCACTTCTTTGGAATCTTCTGAAGCTTCCTTTAATGCCTCTTTGGGTGTAGAACGACTGACTTGGGATTCCTTGACTGAATTATTTTTTTCTAAAGCAGCAATTTGTCCTTTTAACGCGTCAATTTCGTTTTGCATTTGCGTATTTGTCTTTTGAATCAAAGCACCCAATGCAGAAATACTATTTTTTAATTTATCAATATTTTCATTTTGCAATGCAAAATTAGAATCCACGTGCTTTTTAATATCCATAGATGTGGCATTGCTTTCACCTTGAACTAAAGCAATTTTGCCAGTAAGATTCTGTATTCTTTGTATTTGCCCTTCAAAAATACTTTTTAAGCCCTCTTGAGATTCTTCTACCACCTGAACTCTATTAGAAAGATTAAAAAGTTTTTCATTAATGATTTGAGATTCGCTCTTTGGCGATGTGCTACCACCAGCATTAAAAGCTGATGGTTCTTGCCCGAGCAACAAACTTGCAAGAAATAAGCTTGAGGCAATTAATTTTTGCAACATAAGACCCTATGGCAACATTTTAAAAGTTACTTTTCTATTTTCAGCCCAGCACTCTCTTGTTTTAGCGGTGCAAGTCGGCTTACTTTCGCCATAACTTACAAGTGTAGTTTTGCTTGCTTCAACTCCTTGAGAAACTAGTGCATTTTTCACAGCAACTGCTCTTTTAAGTCCTAACGCATAATTGTATTCATCAGTTCCCCATTCGTCTGTATTTCCTTCAACTCTAACACTCAATGTTCCTGCTGAAATAGAAGTTAATATTTTAGCATCTCTTTCTACCACTGCTTGCATATCTGGACGTATTGTGAATTGATCAAAATTGAAAAACACATTTCTCAAGCCATCTTCTACATAGTTAATTCTCTCTTCAAGATTTACAAAATTGTCTCTATTGTAATCATAGCCACTTCCATCACTTCCATAATATCTGCCATTCTGAACATTCGCGTCAGATTCTACATTGCTTTTGTTGCTACAACCCGTTACCAATAATGCGGCTGCTAATGAGCCTAAAACTAGAAATTTTTTCATTTCTGCTCCCTGATTTTAATTAAAAACGCAAAATTATACCAAAAAAAATGTAATTTAATATAAAACTTTTCTTTACCAATCCATAGATTGAATCGTGCTGCCACTTAGTGGGAAAAGTAAAGTCTTATTGTAATTTAAACGGATAATGCCCAATGCGCTTTGATTTCCTTCGTGTTTGATATACATAATTGTTTCGCCATCTTTAGAAAAACGTGGCAACTGATTCACTCCATTTGCGCTTAAACGACGAATAAAATCGCTTTTTGTAGAAACTAAATAGAGATTAAAAGTATTGCGGTTAAACTCATCACTTGTTTCGCGACTAGAATAAACAATGTAATTACCATACGCACTTGCTGCATTATTATTGCGTCCATGATAAACCATTTGCTCTACTGCTCCGCTCACCTCTCCGCTAAGTGGAATCGCAAAAACATTGGGGTAACCCAATCTGTCAGAAATAAACATCACCCGTTTTTCATCTTCTATGAAATTTCCACTCACATCAATACCGCTGTATTTCGTAAGCTTGGTAATTTGTTTGCTTGGCACATCATAAAGAAAAATATCCGCTTGTTCGTCTGGAGCCATTGTGAGAAGCAATTTAGTAGAATCGCTACTAACATCTGAAGCAACCAACATACCATTGCTTTCTAAAATTTTATGATTTTGTCCATTAGTTAAATCAAATTTAAAAAGTGTAGGCTTATCTAGGTATTTTGTGTAATAAAAAGCAGTTTGTGATTCATTTGCCCATTTAGGAAAAATATTTAATCCTCCGCTAATTAATTGTTTCTTGTAGGTAAGCGTGTAATCACTAGTTAGAATCTCACTTTCTCCGGGCTTAGTATAATGCGACAAAATCACCATTCTTTCCATCCAATCTACTTTTGGAGCTTTAATATAGTCATTAATATCAATCGCCATTTTATGCGCCAAAAAAGGATAAGATTCTGCATTTGCACTTCTGTATTCTTTACTTAGAGCCAACAAACCTGTATTTGCGTCATAAAGTTGTAATCTTGCCTCCAAATTTTCTTTAGTTATTTCTGCATTTACGCGCGCAATGAGGTCAATTTTGCTTTTACGATATTCGTCAAAATTAAGCACCATTGCACTAGAAACAACTTCTGGGGATTCCTGTGTGGCAAAATGTCCCGTAACCTTTAAATCCGCAATCAACATTTTAAAGATTCTTTGACTATATTCCCTTTGCGAATAATCCTTGCCTGTATTTTGAACTAAAATATTAGGGAGATTCCCAAACTTCTTTACAACTTCTAGTGTTGCATCAATCGGTTCTGCAAACGCAAAACTGATACAAAACAATAAAAGATAGATTTTTTTCATCTTACACCTCGGTTTTAAAAGTTACCATTATTTTGGTTTGAGCTCCACCTTCAAAGCGTGGAAATTCTTGCGTGCGCATTATATCCAAAAACTCTTGCAATGCTTTATCAAAATCTAAATTCCCAGATAATTGAATAATAGAATAAGAAAATTGCCCTAGCGAATTAATGGTGATTTGCACTTCTGCCTTATGCTCTTGCAAAGTGCGAATGGGATTCCAATTCTGTGCCAAAATTTCCTGAACTTTAGCATAAAACGCATCATATTCACCCTTAGGAGTAACAAAACTTAAAGTTTTTTGAGTATCTAGGTTGGACATAATCTTTTCTAGCTCATTACTTAATTCTTCACTTTGAGAAGTTTCATTTGCCTTTTTCTTTTTTGCAACTTTGTCATTTTGACTTTGAGGTTTCAATGATTCCTTTTTAACAGGCATTTTGGAATCCACTTGTTTAAAAAGTTCATTAATCCCTACACCAACATTTGCACTCCTAGAGGCACTTTCTTTTTTGATTGGAATATTTTCAACTTTTTTTTCAACTTTTTTTTGAGCAACTTTGATAGTAGGCTTTGGCTTTGTCTCTTCAATTAAATCAATGCTAAAAGTTGTTTCTTTGTAAGCAGCATAAGCTTTAGGCGATTTTTGCACTACGCTAAACTGCCATATCAAGAATACAATTATCAACGCATAGCTGAAAATAGCGATTCCACCGCTTCCAAAAAATAAAATGATTCTAGCCATCAGTAACGAGTGAAACCCTTGTAAAGCCTGTTTGTTTTGCAATTTTTAATACATAGATAACATCATCATATTTAAGATTCTTATCCGCTCTAATATAAACTTGTGTATTCTTATCATAGGCATTTGCAAACATAATAAATGCATCTGGAAAACTATCAAAAGTCAAAATATCATCTTTAAGATAAATATTACGTTTCAAATCCATACGAATTTCAATTTTGGAATCTTCTTGCATCTTTGCACTTTTTGAGCCCTGCGGCAAAGCAATCTCTTCTTGATAAACAATCACAGGAGCGGTTACCATAAGAATAGCCAAGAGCACAAGCATAATATCTACCAATGGTGTAATATTTAAATCTGGCGTCTCGTCCCAATTATAATGTGTTTTCACTTCTTGCCCTATAAGTTTATAAATTTGTTTTTGGAGAGATTAATACATTAATCTGTAATTGCAAATAAGTGTTCAATTCAAAGACTTTGCGTTTTAAAAATAAATTAAAAGAATAAGCTGGAACTGCAGTCAGAATCCCAGCAGCAGTTGCAACAAGTGCTTTAGAAATTACTGGGGCTATCACATCTAAAGTCGCTTTGGAGTTTGTTCCTAGCTTAGAAAAAGCTTCTAAAATTTCAACCACTGTGCCAAATAATCCAATAAAAGGCGCAGTAGAAGCTACGATTCCAAGAAAGGTTAAACCAATCGTTGCGTCTTTAATGGCTTTGTCAAGCGAATATTGCAACATTGGTTCTGTTAGTTTTTTATCAATACCGATGAGATTAGAACCCAAAAGCGAATTTTTTGGTAAGGCATTGCGCCCACTCAATAAAACTTCAAGACATTTTTTTTCATTATTTAATGCTATATTTAGCACAAGATAACGATAAACAAAAGTCCAAACCACTAAGATAAAATATAAAGAGAGCCAAACCAAAACAACTATGGCTGTAACACCATAGTCACTTAGCAAAGTGGTTAGATTCACAGAGAACTCTTTGCAGTATTTTCAATGCGAGAAACTACCATTGAAACTGCAACATTATTGTCTGTTGATTCTTCCAAGAGTTTTTTCGCATTTGCAATTGCTTGCGCAATTTCACCTTCACTGTTTCCGTTAATATCTACCGCCCCTTCAACTAAGACATCAACACTTTTTTCATCTACCTTTGCATAACCCCAATTAATCGCAACAATTTCTTTTTTATTGTCTTTCTTTTCAATTTCAATTACACCCGCACTAAGTGTAGTTACAACTCCAACGTGTCCGGGTAAAACGCCAAACTCTCCCTCACTACCGGGGAGTGTAACGCTTTTGACATCATTGGAAAAAATCTTGCCCTCTGGAGTTACAATATCTAATTTTAAGGTTTCCATCAAAGCTCCTTAGGCATTAGCTTTCATTTTCTCCGCTTTTTCAAGGACCTCATTAATGTTGCCAACCATATAAAAAGCATTTTCTGGAATATGATCATATTTGCCCTCTAAGATACCTTTAAAGCCTTCCAATGTTTCTTGAAGAGTAACATATTTACCCGGACTTCCTGTAAATACTTCCGCAACAAAGAATGGTTGAGATAGGAATTTTTCAATCTTTCTTGCTCTTTCAACGACTTTTTTATCCTCTTCTGAAAGCTCATCCATACCCAAAATAGCAATAATATCTTGCAAATCTTTATATTTTTGAAGCACTTGTTGCACACTTGTTGCAACTTTATAATGCTCTTCACCAACTACTTGAGGGTCAAGAATCCTAGAAGTAGAATCTAACGGATCTACCGCAGGATAAATTCCTTTTTCAGCAATCTTTCTATTTAACACCGTTGTTGCATCAAGGTGAGCAAATACAGAAGCTGGTGCTGGGTCAGTCAAGTCATCTGCTGGCACATAAACTGCTTGAACAGAAGTAATAGAACCTTTTTTGGTGGAAGTAATACGTTCTTGCAATTTACCCATTTCGCTTGCCAATGTGGGTTGATAACCAACAGCAGAAGGGATTCTACCAAGAAGTGCTGACATTTCTGAACCACTTTGCGCATAACGGAAAATATTATCAATAAACATGAGAACGTCTAATCCTTTTTCATCACGGAAATATTCTGCCATTGTTAAACCTGTAAATGCGATTCTATTTCTTGCACCTGGTGGTTCATTCATCTGACCATAGCACAAGGCAACTTTATCCAAAACTCCCGATTCTTTCATTTCGTGATAAAGATCATTTCCTTCGCGTGTTCTTTCACCAACACCTGCAAATACAGAATAACCACTATGTTTAAAAGCAACATTGTGAATCAACTCCATAATAACGACGGTTTTACCAACACCTGCACCACCAAAAAGTCCAACTTTACCACCTTTAGAATAAGGAGCAAGCAAATCAACCACTTTGATGCCTGTTTCAAACATTTCTGTTTTTGTGCTTTGGTCTTCAAAGCTTGGAGCTGTTCTGTGGATAGACCATTTTTCAGGATTTTTTAGTTCTTCTCCTCCATCTACTACTTCACCAATTACATTGAAAATTCTTCCTAAAACCTGCTCACCTACTGGCACAGTAATAGGATTACCTCTTGCAACAACTTTCTCACCTCTTGTAAGTCCTTCTGTCATATCCATAGCAATTGCACGCACTCTATTATCTCCAATATGTGCTGCAACTTCTAAAACTAATTTGTGATTCCGCCCATCTACTGCGAAATCAATATCTAACGCCTCATTGATTGCTGGTAGATAAGAATCAAAATCTACATCTACAACAGGACCCATTACTTGAATGATTTTTCCTACCATATTTTCTGACATTTAATATACTCCTTATTTCATTGACTCAACGCCAGTATTAATTTCAACTAACTCTGTCGTAATTGCTTGTTGTCTTGCTTTATTGTAGGCAATTGTAAGAGTTCTAGCCATCTCTCCTGCATTATTTGTTGCCGCATCCATTGCCTGCATGCGCGCACTGTGTTCTGCTGCCAAGGAATCCACAAGTGCATAATACATACTAAACTCTACATATTTGTTTGCCAATTCGTGCAGAATCTCGTTTTCCTGTTCATTTGGTTCTACCTCCAAAATAGAAGAGCATTCTTCCGTCAGAACAATACCCTCAATAGGTAAAAGTTGAGAAACTTTCATTTCTTGTGAAATCATATTCTTGAATCCATTATGAACCAAAATCACTTTGGAAGTAATACCGTTAAGATAATCTGCTACCGCCTTATTGATAAATTCTGCTGCTTGAGCATATTGCGGTGTAGCACTCAAACCCACCACACTATCTAGCACTTCAATTTCATTAAATTTATAATACTCTACTGCTTTTTTACCAATTACGCGCAAACGCACTTTCATATTTTTAACCTTGTGCTCTGCAATAATCCGATTCACTTCTTTAATGGTATTAATATTGAATCCACCACATAAACCTTTATCGGCTGTAACTAGCACAATATCTACAATTTTAGATTCTTCATTGCCCGCACTAAAATAAGGATTATCTTGCACATTCTCACCGCTCACGACTTTTACTTTAATTTCTGACAAGACCTCTACAATTTTATTTGCATACATTTTAGAACGTCTCGCCATTTCATCGGCTTTTTTAAGCTTAGAAGTAGAAACAAGCTTCATTGCACGCGTAGTTTTTTGAGTATTTAAAACGCTTGAAATCTGTTTTCTAATATCTTTCAGGTTGTTTCCCATAACAAACTCCCTATTTTACACCGCAAAACTAGATTTAAATTCTTCTAATGCTTTACAAAGAGTTTCTTCAATATCTTTATCTAACATTTTTTTAGAGCGAATATCTTCAAAAATTTGTGGATATTTAGCCTCTAAGAATGGATATAAATCAGCTTCAAATTTTGTAATATTTGCTGTTGCAATATCGTCCATATAACCTCTTGCACCAGCAAAAATAATTACTACTTGACGTTCAATTGGTAGCGGAGAATAAGGAGGTTGTTTCAATACTTCAACCATTCTTTGACCTCTATCCAATTGCTTTCTACTTGATTCATCTAAATCAGAAGCGAACTGCGCAAATGCTTGCAATTCACGATATTGAGCCAAATCAAGTCTTAAAGTTCCTGAAACTTGTTTTGTTGCTTTAATCTGTGCTGCACCACCTACGCGTGAAACAGATAAACCGACATTGATTGCAGGACGAATTCCAGAGTTAAACAAATCTGTTTCTAGAAAAATTTGACCATCTGTAATAGAAATAACATTTGTTGGAATATACGCCGCCACATCTCCCGCTTGTGTTTCAATAATTGGCAATGCAGTAAGCGAACCAGCTCCAAGTTCATCACTCACTTTTGCTGCACGTTCCAATAATCTTGAGTGCAAGTAAAATACATCACCGGGGAATGCTTCACGACCTGGAGGACGTCTAAGAATCAAAGACATTTCACGATAGGCAACAGCATGCTTACTTAAATCATCATAAACAATTAACGCGTGTCTTCCATTGTCTCTAAAATACTCACCCATTGTTACACCAGCATAAGGAGCTAGATATTGCATTGCAGCAGAATCGGAAGCAGGCGCATTAACAATAATAGTATATTCCATTGCACCATGTTCTTCCAATTTTCTGACTACTTGCGCAATTGTAGATTCTTTCTGACCAATTGCAACATAAATACAAACAACATCTTGCCCTTTTTGATTAATAATTGTATCAATTGCAACTGTTGTTTTGCCCGTTTGTCTATCACCAATAATTAGCTCTCTTTGTCCGCGTCCAATTGGAACGAGTGCATCAATTGCTTTTAAACCTGTTTGGAGTGGCTCATGCACTGATTTTCTAGCCATAATTCCGGGTGCTTTTTCTTCCATAAAACGATACTCTTTCGTATCAATTGCACCTTTACCATCAATTGGCTCACCAAGAGCATTAACAACGCGTCCCATTAGTCCATCACCCACAGGAACACGCAAAAGCTTACCAAGACGTTTAACGGAAGAACCTTCTTTGATTTCTTTGCCAGCTCCTAAGACGACAACACCAACACTACCTTCCTCCAAGCTTGAAGCCAAACCTTTATCGCCTGTTTCAAATTCAACCATTTCATAGCTCATTGCATTTTTTAGCCCATAAACCTTTGCAACACCATCAGCATACGCAATCACTTTACCTGTTTCGGCGATATTTAAATCAAGTTCAAAATTATCAATTCTTTCTTTGATGATTGAACTAATTTCATCTGCTTGTAACTTTGCTACCACTATTACTCCTTATTTAAAATTAAAATGCTTTTAAAATATGATTTCTTAAATCACTTGCAAATTTCTCTTGAGAAAAAGAAACTTCAACACCTAAATCTTCCACTACTAATCTGATTCCAGCATTTGCTACAATTTGCTGCTTCAACAAAAGATTAACACCAAGTTTTTTGCTAAATTTATCTTGAATCTCTTTCAACTTTACTTCATCGTAGCTCTCACTCACAATAAGTTGTGCAATGTATTCTTTATTTAGAGTAGCTAAATAAGAAGTTAATTCCCTATAAAGCTCCTCAAATAAATCTAACCGCTTATGTTCTGCTAAAATTTTAATAAAATTAGCAAATTTTGCATTGAAATCATTATCTAAAATATTTTCCAGAACAAATTCAGTTTTTTTCTTTTGTTCAACATATGGGGATTCTACAATTTCTCTAAATTTTGCAACCTTATAAGCCCCAGCAAGTTTCCCTAGAGATTCTGCAATCTCTCTTAATTCGGCTTCGGAAGCAGTTTTAGCTAATGCCTTAATATATCGTTTTGCAATTAAATCTTTCATTTACGCTGCCTTTTTGAGTAAAGATTGCATTAAAACATCTTTGCTTAAAGCAATAGAATCTTTGTTTAAGAATTCAGATAAGATTTCATCTACAATCAACTTTTCAGCTTTTCTTTGCTCAAACGCAATATGGTCATTGTATTGACGCACCAAATTCTCAAGCTCATTTTTTGTGTTTTCTTCAATTTTTTGCACAATAATTGCAGATTCTTTATGTGCGGATTCTACAATATCTTTTGCGGTTTTTTTTGCTTCCTCTAGCTGATTTAGTGCCTTTTGTTTTGCTTTTTTAGAATCCTGTAATTTCTCTTGAATCTTAGCCAAAGAGTTTGCGATACTATCTCTACGAGCTTTAAAAATATCTTTAATTGCATTTGCTGCAAAATAATAGACTAGCGCAAAGAAAATAACAAAATTGATTGTTCTTTCAATTATATCATATTCTCCACTCCCTTCTGCTGCAAAGAGTATCCCAGGTGCAAACAATAAAGCCAACCAATAAACATTTGTTCTCATTATCCGCTCCTTTTTATAACTTCTCAAGCTTAACTTTTAAGCTTTCTTTAAAAAGTGGAATCTCGGATTCTAAAGAAGCCTTTAATCTAGCTTTTTCTTCTTCCAAACCTACAACAAATGCACTATATTTTTGAGCTAATTCATCTTTCTTTTGAGAAATTTTCATTTCAGCGGTTTGCTTTGCGCTGTCT
Source organism: Helicobacter sp. UBA3407 (assembly GCF_949747025.1). Classification (NCBI taxonomy): domain Bacteria; kingdom Pseudomonadati; phylum Campylobacterota; class Epsilonproteobacteria; order Campylobacterales; family Helicobacteraceae; genus Helicobacter; species Helicobacter sp. UBA3407. The sequence continues at coordinate 14,374 of NZ_CATKCB010000119.1, forward strand.
TGTGCTTTGTTTTTAATCAAAGCTGCTTCAGCTCTAGCATTTTGCAAGATTTCATTTGCTTCTTTTTGTAAAGCCTTAATATCTGCTGTATTGCCCTCTATTCCTTCGCCATCTTTCTTGATAGAAGCATCACGTGTATCCATAAAACCAAGTAAAGGCTTATAGAGTATGCGATTAAGTAAATATACCAAAACAAGAAAAACAACAAAAACTAGTGCCATTACCCAAGGAGTTGGGATAATAGTCATTTGCACTCCTTTCTTTTTATCTAAAATATATTTTATTTTACCACGACTTTTTCTAAGTTTTTCTTAAAAACTATGATTCGGTAAAATTTTGCTAAACTTTTCTACCTCCTCATCGTTACCAAACTCTACAATTAATTTATTTTTAAATAAATTCGCACTAATAGATTTTGACTGCAATGTCTTACAAATCTTCTTCAGTTGAGAGATAGAATCGGGATTGAGACTATTTACTACTCTTAAATCTTTTACTTCTTTAAAATCTTTGATATTTTTTGCATCTTCTTTGAATTTTTTGGCAATCTTTTCTGTCTCATGCACACTTAGTTTTTGTCCTATAATAGAATTTGCAATCAATGTTTGCTGTTCTTTTGGCAATGTTACAAGCACTTTTGCATGTCCTTGAGAAATTTTATTTTCCAAAATTAAACTTTGCACTTCTTCGCCTAATTCTAAAAGACGCAAAGTGTTTGTAATTTGCGCACGAGATTTCGAAAGTCGTCTTGCAACCTCTTCGTGTGTAATACCATAATCCTCAATTAATTCCCTATAAGATTGCGCAAGGTCAATGGGATTCAAATCTTCTCTTTGGATATTTTCAATCAAAGCCAATTCGCGCAACTTTTCTTCTTGCACATCTACAATAATAGCTTTAATACTATCTTTTTTTGCTAATTTGCTTGCACGCAATCTACGTTCGCCCGCAATCAAGAAATAATAATCTGGAGATTTGCTATCCTCATAAACCAAAATAGGCTGCAATAAACCATGTTCCTCAATGGAAGTAGCAAGCTCTTGCAAACTAGTAGCATCAAAAACCTTACGTGGCTGCAATGGATTAGGTTTAATTTTATCTATATCAATCTCTACTACCAATCCAGAATTATCACTTGAAGCATTTTGATAAGCTTCCTCTACTTCACCTAATATAGCACTTAATCCACGTCCTAAGCCTACATTTTTTTTTGCCATTAAGCCCTCTTTTCTAAGATTGCTCGCGCTAAACTTTGATATGCAATATTTCCCTGTGAGCGCACATCATACAAAATCACAGGCTTTCCAAAACTTGGAGATTCCGCAAGTTTGATATTTCTAGGAATCGCAATTGCGTCCTTAGAATCATCTTCTTTAATGAGTTGCCCATTAAAATGCTGTAATAAATCCGCATAAACTTGACGAGAAAGATTATTTTGCGCACTATACATTGTAGGCAACAATCCTTTGATTTCCAAAGTAGGATTAATCTCTTTTCTCAATAATTTGATTGTATTCAGCAATTGTGCCAAACCCTCCAATGCAAAAAACTCACACTGAATCGGAATAATGACAGAATGCGCTGCACTTAATGCATTGATTGTCAATGGTCCAAGTGCTGGTGGAGAATCTATGATAACATAATCATAAACATCCATTACATCTTCAATTTTCTTTTTCAGAATCAATTCACGTCCATTGCGTTTTTGACTATAAAATTCTTTCTCAATTCCTACTAAACCAATATTTGAGGGTGCTAAATAAAGAGTGGGAATTGAAGTTTTTTGAATGATTTGCGAAATCTTCTTTGTTCCAATTAAAACATGATAAATATTAAATTCAATGCTATTACGATGGAATCCCAAACTTGTTGTAGCATTTGCTTGCGGATCTACATCCACTAAAAGTACTTTTTTTTCTTCCACTGCAAGTGAAGCAGCAAGATTGACAGCGGTTGTTGTCTTGCCTACTCCACCCTTTTGATTTGCAATACAAATCACTTCACACATTCTTTTGCTCCACTATCTCAAACTATAAATCTTTTCACCCTCAATAAGAATTGCACCATCTTCACAAAGCGAAGCATTGCAAAGAGAGATAAGTTTTCCGTTGTAATGAAAAGTATGATTAAAATTATTTGTAAATTCTAGCGAATATTTACTAAAAATTTGCTTCCAACTAGATTTTTTTTTGTCGTTTTCCAATCTCTTTATAAAAGATTCTAAAATTTTTTCTTTAGAAATTTTTATGTCCAATCCACAAAATCCTTGATTCGTAACCTCCAAATTCAATCCAATTCCACAAATCATTACATCTCTTAGCCTTGCACATAAAACCCCTCCTACTTTTTGCTTACCTATATACAAGTCATTAGGCCATTTTAGCCAAACTCGCGACCCCTCTTCTTGCAATACTTCTTTAAAGATGAACCCCATATAAATTGAAGTAGATTCTAAAGGCAAATCTTGCGGTAATGTTTCCATTGGAAGCGCAAAAGAAAAGTATAATCCCTCTTTGACATTTTCCCAAAGATTCCCCCGACTGCCGATTCCGCCACTTTGCCTCTTTGCAACGACCATTATAGGCGGTTTCAATTCGCCCTTGCGGATTCCCTCATTCAAAAAAATTTGTGTAGATTCTATGCAATCAAATTCTAAAATCTGCATTTATTCCAAAATATCGCCTATTTTTAGACGTTTTCCTTGTAAATATTGATAGGCACTCATAGCCTTTTTTGAAGGTGCTTGCAGAGATTCTATCCAAATACTTCCCATCTTGCACCCTACCCTTATTCGTTCCTTTGTGATTTGCAGAATCTCTCCCTCAATATTTTCACTGACAGATTCCGCAATTTTTATTCCTTTTAATTTCAATCCACTTGGCAAATAAATCTCTGGCCACCCCTCATAGGCACGTGCTTTTCTAGCCAAAGAATCCGCATTATCAAAGAGGATTTCTCCCCATTCTTTTTTGATTTTTTTACAATAACTTGCATCTGCGCCAATTTGCTCCAAGGGCATTATAGACTCCCATCTTTCCAAGTATTCCAATATCAAATCTGCGGCAACTTTTGCAATCTCTACAAATAACTCTCTAGCGTTTTGAAGAGAGTTTTGAAAAACTTTAAAACCCAAAATATCTCCACAATCCAATCCCTCACTCATCTGCATTGCAGTAACACCAAAATATTTTTCATCTTTTAAAATACTTTGCTGAATCGGGCTTGCACCGCGAAATTGTGGCAAAATGGAAGCGTGCAGATTAATACAAGGCGCAAGATTCAGAATCTTTTGGGGGAGAATCTTGCCATAAGCTGCGACAATGATTTTATCACAAGCAAAGCTTTTTAATATCTCTGTAAAGTCATCATCTAATTTATGAGGTTGCAAGATTGGAATATTAGAATTCTTTTGTAGCAATAATTTTTTTGTTGCAGGCATTTGCAAATGTAAATTTCTTCCCGCTTTTTTATCCTCTTGACACACCAATGCACACACTTCATAATGAACCAATAGAGATTCCAAAATGATTGCCGCATAATCTGGCGTTCCCATAAAAATTATTCGCATACACTTCCTTACTAACTCTTAATAAAACAAGAATAGTAGCGAATTTATATTTAATTTTAATAAATTTCAATCAAATCAAACTCTTTGATAATAGTCTTTTTGGGTTTGAAAGGCTCGGCAAACTCATTGCCCACTTGATAGATTGGTAAAAGTGTAGAATCATAACTCACGGAATCCTCTCCATAGGCATAATAACCCTGCGATTCTAATTGAGTTTGTGTGGCATTTTGGGATTTCTCCCAAGTTTTTGACTGCGTTGTTTGAGTATTATACGATATTTTGAATCTATTTTCTTGAGCTTCTTTACCTTTAAAATAAGATTCTAATTGTTTCACACGAATAGCAACTTCTTGATAATATTTTTCAGCCTGTAAATTTGCCTGCTCATTTTTCTGCCAACTATACCCTTTGTTATAAGATTTAATAATATTTTTCCAATTCCCCTTATGTTCTTTTTGCCAATATTTAAGTTCTATGATTGCAATCTGTTCTGCAAAAGCATCGTTTTCAACCAACATTGCACCTACCATATTTTGAGTAAAACCATTTTGTTTGAGTTGTGGGTAACGATTAATTACGCCAGGAATATAAGCGTGAAAATTTCCGGCACTTGGGTCTTGGAAGTTCATTTTATAAACACCCGCACAAGACTCCTGCCAAGCAATCGCTGCAAGCGTTAAACCAAAACCATCTTGTTCACCCGCAAGATATGAGCGCAACAAAACTTGCTTTTGCGATTCTGAAAATTGGGCTAAAGGGACACACGAGTTTTTGAATTCTACTTGTGGCAAGGCAAAACTAAAGTTTATAAAAATCAATATAATCCAAATCAACCTTTGCATAAAAACTCCTTTATTTAGAGTTGCAGCAAATTTTGTTCCTTATTTTATTAGATTTGCGATTCTTAGTTCAAAAGTCGCAATCGTGCCATTGGTGTCCAAACGATTTTGAAGAGAAATGCTCCCTCCCAAAGCGTTAGCTGCATTTTTTGCAAGAAACAACCCGAGCCCCGCACCACTCTTATTTCCCGAGCGTTTAAAGGGTGCATAAATATCTTCTAGTTCAGAATCAATCCCACAACCCTCGTCCATTACAACGATTCTTAGAATCTCTTGATGAACAATTTGACTTGTCATCAAAACGCTTTTGCCCTTAGGAGTAAATTTAAACGCATTTTGTAAAAAATTCTGCACAATTTGCGTTAAAAGAGTCGGTTTAATCGTAACCAAAAGTTCCCCTGTTTCAAGTTTGCAAATAAATTGTTTATTTTCTTTTTTGCTAAGAATTTGGAAATTATCTGCAATATTTTGTAAAATTTTATGAATATCTACAAGGCTAGATTTCTCAAACTGCGCACTTTCTTGTCTCCCCAAATCAAGCAAGGTTTTAATGATTGCATTCATTTCATTAATGCTTTGAATATTCTCCTTTAAAGCATTAATATATACTTCTTTCTCTCTTTCTTTAATAAGCGTTACTTCGCATTTGGTCTTAATCACCGCCAAAGGGGTTTTAAGCTCGTGTGCGATTCCGATAAATAGCTGTTTTTGTCCTCCAAAATAGCTTTTAATTCTATCCAAAAGATTATTGATAGAAAGCACCAAAGGATGAAATTCTAGCGGCAAACTCTCACTATTAAGAGATTCCAAATCGTGTTCTTTAAGCTTGCCAAGCGTAGTAGAAAGATTCTGTATAGGCTTATAAAGAATATTTGAAAAAGCAAGCGCAAAGAGCTGAATCAAAATCAAAGCAAAAAAAATCACCAAAACAATACTGCGCAAGAGGGAATCTAAAAAGCCAACTTCTTGCGTGATATCCTTTGTAATTTTCAATGCTTTATTAACTCTATAAGGAGAAGAAATAGAAAAATAAACATTCCCTTGAGATTCTATTTTTGTATAAAAATCTTGATGAATCTTTTTATCTAAAACCTCAATGAGCCAAGTTTCTTTTTGGAGCGGATTGAGATTTTGCACATAAAAACTTTGCCCAACATTATAATTGATATTGTTTTTTAAAATATGATTTAATTGATTTTGGAGGCTTTGTTTAATGTTTCCATAGGTATTAAAATAAAGATAAGCATAAAGTGCAACAGAAAATATCGCCAAAAGGGCGATAAAAGAGATTGTGATTTGTTTAGTATAATCTCCTCTTATACTCCTTTTGGATAGCAAAATCTGTAACCTCTTCGTCTTACTGTTTCAATCGTAGCAATATTAAGCGGTTTGTCCATTTTTTGACGGATTTGATTAATCGCGACTTCAATAACATTAGGAGTTACAAGCTCTGGCTCTTCCCAAATAGCATCTAACAACTGCTCTTTTGAAACAATTTGGTCGCGATGACGCGCAAGATGTGTTAGCACTTCAAAAGGTTTGCCTTTTAGTTCAATCTCTTGATTTTTATAAGTTATTTTTTCTTCATCAGGATTAATCACTAAGTCTTCAATTTCAATTAAATTTGTTCCACCAAAACGCAAACGAGCTTCAATTCTTGCAACCAATACATTAAAATCGAAAGGTTTAGCCAAAAAATCATCTGCTCCGGCTCGTAGTGCTTCCACTTCACTTTCTGCATCATCACGTGCAGAAATAATTACAACAGCAGTGCGTGGGGATTTATTTTTTACCTGATTAATAATTTCAAGTCCGCTACCATCAGGCAACATCCAATCTGCAAGCACTAAATCATAATTACGAATGCTGATATAATATTCTCCGTCTTTTAAATTTTCTGCCACATCGGTTTGATAATTAAATTCATTCAAACCTTCTGTGATTGTCTTATTAAGACTGATTTCATCTTCAACGATTAAAATTCGCATTCCTTTTTCCTTATTCTTAAATTAAAAATTAGCGACATTGTAACATAATTTTAGCTATTTTTAATAAATTTTTATAAAAGATTAAAAATATTTAATATTTCAAAAGAGATTCTATTTTGCCAAGTGTAAAGGATTGATTTTGTATAAAATTTTTCTTTTCAATAACCTTATTTGCTGCTTTAAAAATTTCTCATAGGAAACAAGAAAACAATAAAAATCTGTTGTAGTTGGAGCAATCCCTAAGCGATTCCATAAATTGAATCTATCCTCTGCTTTGCGATAAGCATTAGGATATTTGCCCGAGCAGTCAATGATTCTTATCTCTCCGTGAGATAAAATAAAATTACTTGTTTGAATATCCCCCATTACCATATTATGACGATGCAATTCCTCTACTTTAGCTTTAATCTTGGTTTTTATCTCATCATTCAAAATAATATTGGAAATACATTCTCCTTCAATATACTCCAAAATCATTATAAAAATATTAGAATAATTAAAAACTTTTTTCTCTGCTAAAAGATAAAAATCATTTACACCTACAAAACCATCACCGCGAATGCGTTGTGTTTCTTTTAATAAATTTAAATAATAATCGCCCTTGAAAAAAGATTTTATAAACCGCTCTTTTTTCTTGCTTTGGGGAGAAAAAATTTTAACAATATACTTCTTATTAATTTCCCCCCCCCCCGCTAGAAGCAATCAAAAATACCTGCGATTCTTTAGTATTTTTAAAAACTTGGATAATCTTTAGGCAATCGTTTAAATAATCGTTAAAAATATTTTCATAAATTGCTTTGTTCTCTTTAAGATAAACTTGGTAACCGCTAATTGTCTTGCTAAAAATCATTGCTATAATGGGCTTTGAAATATTATCGTAGTCCTACACCCTACGCTTCTTTAGAATATCGGCAATCAAAAATGAAAGCTCTACTGCTTGACTTGCATTAAGACGCGGGTCGCATTGCGTGTTATAGTTACAACCTAAATTTTCTTCTGTAATTGCTTGCATACCACCTACACATTCTGTAACATCTTCTCCTGTCATTTCCAAATGCACGCCTCCAGCGTAAGTACCAATACTTCTGTGTATCTCAAAAAACGCTTTCATTTCATCTAAAATACTATCAAAAGATCGTGTTTTATAGCCATTGCTAGCCTTGATAGTGTTGCCGTGCATTGGGTCAATGCTCCAAACAATTTCTCGCCCTTCCTTTTTGATGGATTCCAATAGTTTTGGCAATTTATCCTTGATGACTTCTGCACCCATACGAATGATGAAATTTAAACGTCCCTCTTCATTTTGAGGATTTAGAATCTCGCAAATACCCAAAATATCTTCCCTGCTTGCTTGAGGTCCAATTTTCACACCCAATGGATTTTCTACACCACGCAAAAACTCTAAATGTGCGCCATCAAGATTCCTTGTCCGCTCACCAATCCACAACATATGTGCTGAACAATCATACCATTTATTTGTTAAATGGTCTTTTCGCGTCAAAGCCTCCTCATAATTTAATAATAAGGCTTCGTGCGAAGTAAAAAACTCTGTTTCGTGGAGAGTGGGAGTATTTTGCGCAGTGATTCCACAAGCCTCCATAAAAGCTAGGGCTTGTGTAATTTTATCTGCCATATTTTGGAATCGTTCGCTTTGCGCACTATTGACAAAATTAAGATTCCATTTTTGCACTTGATTTAAATCTGCTAAACCTCCTTGCGCAAAGGCGCGAATCAAGTTAAGCGTAGCTGCGGATTGATTATATGCCTGCAAGATTCGTTTAGGATCTGCTTCTCTTGCAGCCTTCTCAAAGGCAATACCATTGATAATATCCCCACGATAACTAGGCAATGTGATGCCATTAGAAGTTTCTGTATCGCTTGAACGCGGCTTGGCAAATTGTCCTGCCAATCTCCCAACCTTTACAATTGGACAAGCTCCCGCATAGGTTAGCACAACCGCCATTTGCAAGATGACTTTGAATAAATCCCGAATACGAATCGCATTAAAATCTGCAAAACTCTCCGCACAATCGCCACCTTGAAGCAAAAATGCCTCACCTTTGGAAACTTTTGCCAAACGAGATTTAAGAGTTCTTGCCTCACCAGCAAAAACCAAAGGAGGATATTTGCTAAGTTTTTTTTCAATGGCTTCTAGCGCATTTAAATCTTCATAAATGGGTTGCTGAAGGGCAATTTTGTCTCTCCAACTCTTTGGATTCCAATTTGTATTTTGCATTGATTTTCCTAATACATTAAAATTAAAAATAAATTGGCAATTCTACCCAACAAAAAATAAAACAACCCTTACCGAATCCTACTTACCTAGATAAACTTGTCTTGGACGCGTGATTCTAGCGTGTGGATTTTTAATGTGTTCCATCACTTGCGCACACCAACCCGGCATTCTACCAATCACAAACATTGGAGTAAAAAGCTGCACAGGAATCTTTAATGCAGTCAAAATGATTCCACTATAAAAATCTACATTGGGATAAAGATTTCTTTCTTTGAAATAATCGTCATTCAAAGCGACTTCTTCTAGTTTCTCCGCAATTTCGCTTAAACGCGCATTCATTGTAATACCTTTTTTGTTTAACTCATCTTTTAAAGCCTTAATAGCTTTTGCGCGAGGGTCATAGCTCTTATAAACACGATGTCCAAACCCCATTAATCTAAAGGAATCACTTTTATCCTTTGCTTTTGCGACAAACTTATCTACATTTTTTACATCGCCAATTTGCTCTAACTGCACCAAAACTTTCTCATTTGCTCCACCGTGTGCAGGTCCCCAAAGTGCATTGATTCCAGCAGAAATTGCCGCATAAGGATGCACGCCTGTGGAAGCGACATTGCGCACTGTTGTTGTAGAAGCATTTTGTCCGTGGTCTGCGTGGAGGGTAAAGATTTTATCCAACGCCTCTACCTCAAGTGCGGAGATTTCTTCCTCTCCTTTCAGAGTATATTTAAGTCTTCCTCCAGGATACGCACGCAACATATAGAGGAAATTCTCTACATAGCTACGACTTACATCGGGATAAATCAAAGGTGCGCCAATAGAATTACGATAGGAAAAAGCAACCAAAGTCGTAATTTTTGCGATGATTCTACGTGCCATTGTTTGATAATCTTCCTCGTCGTCCATTTCCTTGTGGTCAAAATGGAAAGTAGAAAGTGCTGCAACAGCAGAACTTAAGTTTGCCATAGGGTGTCCTCCATCAGGAAATGCGCTAAAGATATTAATCAAACCCTCGTGCAAAAAAGCTCTATGACGCAACTCTAAATCAAATTCTTTGGATTCTTGTTCATTCTTTGGAGCTTCTCCTGTGATAAGCAATTTTGCCACATCTGTAAATTTATATTTTTCAACAATCTCTTCAACTGGGATTCCTTTGTAAAGTAATTGCCCATTTTTACCATCTATATAGCTAATTGTGGATTCACAACCTGCGGTTGAACCATACCCGGGGTCGTAAGAAAAAATATTCGCACGTTCGAATAATTTGCTAAAATCTACTGCCTTAGGACCGCGCGTGCAGTTAATAAGGTCAAAATCAAACTTTTCACCTGTTTCATTGTTGATTAATGTAATCGTTCCCATACATACTCCTTAAAAAAAATCAAATTCTATCTATTTTAACGAACTTTTTTAAAAAAGTGTAAAAAAAATTTAAATTTTTGCAAAAATTTTAAAATTTGCTATTTTTTTACACATTTAATTATAAATAATATCTATTTCACTCTTTGGTTGAAAGTCAAAAATATGAGATTCTATTGTGGAATTGACTTTGATATTCTCAAATAAAATTTCAATTTTATTGTTTAAAGAATCCTTGAAACTAATTTGTTTTGGGATTTCATTCTCCAAATATAAATCATATTTTTGCTTCAAAATCACTGCCTCGTAGTGATTTTCTGTAATTTTTTGCGCATTTTGCAGTAAATAAAGCAAATTCATATTTTCTTGTAGTCGCGTAAAAATTGCTTGTTTTAACTTCGGCTCATAGATAATCATTGTTCCCTCTTGGATAAAAATCTCTTTAGGAATCGGGCTAGTATAACTCCACCGCACACTTGCAGGTGCAAGTGCTTGGATTTTGCCTTTATAGACAATTTGATTTTGTGCATTCTCTTCAAAGGAATACAAAGTTTGTGTAAAATCCGCGCTAAAAGATTGGATTTCTTTCAAGGATTGCGCATTTGCAAAAGTTGCGAAAAACAGCATTGCGATTCCGCTTTTAAATAGAATCTCAAGGTAAAATTGAAACAATTTATACATTAAATGCCTTTTAATGCTTAGAGTCTTTGTGCAGAAAATACAATCCCACAGCAAGTGCCAAAATAGAAATCGCAAAAAACAGCATATCTTGCGTATTTTTCATTCCCATATTCAGCACTTTAGAGAAAAATGCTACAATCAAAGCCATTACGATGACTTTTGCGAGCTTATCTTTTAATTGGTCTAGGGTATGAATCTCTAGCACTTTGGAATTATTTTCATCTTTAATTTGAATCTTTGCGATAAACAATTCATAAAGCCCAAAGGAAAAAATCAACAGCACCACTGCAATCAAATACAAATCCACTGCCATAATAATTACATTTAGCAAAAGATGATGAATATCCGCGTCTGCCCCCAATGAACCAATATAATACAAATAGGTTTGCTTTGCGACTTTGAGTATATCTACACTCGCAACGATAAACAATAAAATAGAACCAACAAGAGATAAAATGACGGCTAAAATAATAAAAAGCCGCGCATTCCACATTAATTTTTCAAAAATATCTTTCAAGCAAATCCTTTTTAGAACCTAAATTCATTAATTTTATTCTCCATTTCTACCGCTCGGCTTTCTAACTCATTAGAAACTGATGAGATTCTATTCATCTCACTTGCGATTCCTTGAAGATTTTGATTAAGCGTTTTATTGTTTTCTAAAAGCATTTCAGTATCCTTACTTAGCACTGAAGAGCTGTCAATCGTTTCTTGCGCTAGAGTGCTGATAATTTTGATTTTTTCTACCACAGAGGAAATTGTTTCTTGAATACTTTGTGATTCTTCTACAATATGATAAAAGCTTTTTGCATTTTGTGTAATTTGACTACTTACTCCGCTGATAGACTGCACGATTGTATTGATAATTGCGTCAATCTCGTTAAGAGACTTTTGCGTCCTTTCTGCAAGTTGTCGCACTTCATCAGCCACCACAGCGAATCCTCTGCCGTGTTCTCCCGCACGCGCCGCTTCAATCGCAGCATTCAAAGCCAAAAGATTCGTTTGCGAGGCAATATCATCAATCGCGCCTAAGATTCCTTTAATATTTTGCGCTTCTTTGTCTAGCAAAGAAACATTATGCACCAAATCTTCTTGCATTTGTGCGTCTTGTGAGATGTTTTGGGTGAAATTCGCAATCGTATGGGACGCATTGTCTAATTCCTCTTTTGCCGCAAGCACATCGTGCATTGTCGCATTGGTTTTTTGGATATTATCCTCTAGCTTTTTCCCTACTTCTTTACCAGTTATTTCCGTCTGATTGGACAACTCAAACCCCTCTTGTGTGCGTCCTGAAACTTCTTTAGCACTATCAAGCAAATTCTTGGAAGTTTGCAAATTTTCTTTGCTTTGTGGAGCTAATTGTAAGAAAATTTGCCGAATTGCCTCAAGAAAATCATTCATTGCTTGTTGGATTACGCCTATTTCATCGGAACTTTTTGTAACCACAAATTTTTTACTGATGTCTTTTGTATTCTTTAATTCAACTAGATATTTTCGCATTAAACGAATCCTAAAGGTAATACTATGCGCAATCAAATAACCTACTACCAAAGTAAGGATTACTACAACACTTGCAATACTAAGCATAAACCAAAAGCTAAAAAAATTTGCTTTTTCAATCTTTGTAATTTGTTCCATTAAGCCTTTTGCTAATCTATCTTCAACATTTTTTAGTAGATTGATTTTCTGTGTAATAGTGCCAAACCAATAAGTTGCTTTAACCCCAAATCCCCCATCTATAAAATGTTCCATTGCAATTTTACGCATTCTTTCCACTTCAGAAAAACTCTTATCTTCAGTTATTTTAAGATAATACTGATAATCTCCGCTACTTGCATAACGTTTAAAATCTCCTAAGAAAATATTTTGCGCAATCGTTAAAGCGATAAAACGATTATAAATACCTGCTGCAAACTTATCCGCTCCAAAGGTATTAGAAAGCACGGCGCGTTCTTGTCCTGCATTTTCTTTTGCATTCAAAAAATTCACATAGGCGACGAGATTCCTTGTGATTTGGTCATTTGTGCTAATATTGATAATTTCCACAATGGATTGAATATTAGAAGCAATCGTGCCTGTGTAATAACCCAAAATATCTCCCACTTTAACATTTAAGGAATCCACTCCCTGCCGAATCCCATTGATTTGCCCCATTCTATCAAGAGAAATTTTTAAAGAATCTTGAATATTTTTTGGATAAGTTTGCAAATTAAACTCCTGCAAAAAATCGTGCAATTCTTTGATTTTTTCGTCGCTTAATTTTCGTTGATTTTGTAGAGTCTCTTTGAAGTCTTGACCTTTTGAACCCAAAAATCCAGCCGAAGTTCCGCGCTCTTTTTGCAATTCGTGAATCACGAGAGAAATCTTAGTTGCTAATGTTACACCATGCTTTAGCAACGCAGATTCCTGTGCAATCCGATAACGTTCGCTGACTAAAACAAGCGAAAAGGCAATTAGGGTAATCAGAGGAATTAACATCAAGCAAATTAATTTAACCCCAACTTTTAGATTATTTAAAATAAACATTATTTCTCCTTATTTTGCAGACTTGGCATTCAAATTCCGCCTTTTAATCATTTGATTTCAAGAGTAATTCTACAATTTTTTCTCAAAAATAAATCCGATTTAAATCAAATTCAATCAAATATTAAGTCTTTATTTAATTTTAGCAGAATTTTTATACAATATATTTCAATATTTCACAAATTGCACTAAGGAGAATTTATGAGAAAACATTTATTGTGCAGTTTCATTGCTTTGATAGCTTGTATGTCTTTTAGTGCCTGCTCTTCTACTGCTCTTACAAATCGTTCGCAATTAATGCTTTTGAATAGCCAAGAAGAAATCGCATTAGGAGAACAAAGCGCAAAACAAGTTTTACAACAATCCAAAGTCAGCAATAACCAAAAACAAGCACAAATGATTCAGCGCGTTGGACAAAGAATCGCAGATGTCGCGGAGCGTCCGGATTTTGTTTGGGAATTTTATCTTTTAGAGGACGAGCAAGTTAATGCCTTTTGTTTGCCTGGGGGTAAGGTGTTTGTTTATACAGGATTAATGCCCCTTGTTGCAAGTGATGATGAACTTGCTGTCGTATTATCTCACGAGATTGCCCACACGATTCTGCGACACGGAGCAGAACGAATGAGTATGCAGACGCTTCAACAAATCGGAGGGGGATTATTAGGGATTATCATAGGTTCTGCAGCACCTGGATATAGCAATCTTTTCAATCAAGCTTACAGCATAGGAAGCAATGTAGGCGTAATGTTGCCCTTTAGTCGTTCTCACGAGCTAGAAGCGGATAAAGCGGGTATTCTTTTAATGCAAAAAGCCGGTTACAATCCCAAAGCCGCTATTAGCTTTTGGCAGAAAATGTCAAAAAATGGCGAGAAAAACCCTTCTGACTTCCTCTCTACTCACCCAAACGATTCCAAGCGAATCGCAGAAATTGAAAAATTGCTTGCACAGCAAGAGCAAAAGAAATAACTCACCTGCGTCCTTGCGGGTAAGTTTTGCATTTGCTACTGCGTCTTTTACAGACGAGATTTTATATGATTATGGCTTACTTTGTCATTTACTACGTTCATTTCTCGCAAAGGCACATTTATATTGTTTTAGAGATTCCATTGTGCTAACAAAGTCAAAAAAGCATTTTGGAGCGATTCTACCTCACTCAAACGCACACGCTCGTTAATGGAATGAATGCTATCGTTGCACACGCCACATTCCACTACGCTCACTCCATATTCCGCAAAATACCGCGCATCACTTGTGCCACCACTTGTGCTAAACTTCGGAGCAAAGCCGTTTTTGGATTCTAAAACCTTTGCGATTCTTTGCACAATGCGGCTTTGTTTGTTTGTCAAAAAAGGCTTAGAACTTTGATTTAATTCCAAAGAATGCGGAATCTTGGAGAGTAAGTTTTCTAAATATTGGCGCAAATCCTCTAAACTTGTCTGCGTAGAATTGCGCACATTAAACATTATTTTTAAGTCATTAGGCGTAACATTCACGACTTCCAACCCCCCGCGAATATCCGTAATCACAAGCTTACTTGGCTCAAACTCCGCACTTCCTTTGTCTAGCTCATATCCTGCGATTTGTGAAAGGTAGGGCGCAATCAGCTCCACAGGATTCACGCATTTTTTAGGATACGCCACATGCCCTTGTTTGCCAAATACTCTTAAGATTCCATTGATAGAGCCACGTCTTCCGACTTTTATCATATCGCCAAATTTTTCCACACTCGTAGGCTCTGCCACAATAGCAAAATGAGGCAAAAAATCTCTTTCTTTCAAGCATTCCAAAGTATATTTTGTCCCAAAAATCGC
>NZ_CATKCB010000120.1:0-14955 GCF_949747025.1 Helicobacter sp. UBA3407
CATTTAGTGCGCAAGCAAGCGAAGTTTTGGCTGTTGCAGTTTCTATTGATGAGGAACGCAATCTTACTTCAAAAGATATTGAATCTTACTTCAGACGCGCAAGCAATGCGTATTTTGACGCATTTTTTAAAACACAAAAACATTTCAAAAACAAAGAATCTTTCATCGCTTTTGGCTTAGACGCAATGGAAATCTCACAAACGAAATTTGAAACACAATTAAGACACAAGGAAGTGCAAGAGAAGCTCAAAGCTTGGCAAGATTCTATCGCACAAACAGGCATTCAAAGCGTGCCTAGCTTTATTGTCAATGGCAAATACTTAATTCTAATGGATAAAGTGAAAGATTCGGAAGATTTTATTTATAAAATCAATTATTTACTTGGAATTTAAATTCATAAAAATTTGAAAATATCTTCACAATTTATTAACAAAATGCCTTTATAATTTCAAACGCAAACATAAAAACAACTCAAAAACAAGGAGATAAAGATGAAAACTTTGAAATTATTTGGTGCATTCGCAACTGCTGCGATTCTTTCTACTACTGCAATGGCAGGTTATGATTTTGATGTTGCAGGGCAAATTTCAGCAGTAGATAACAAGAATAAAACCATTACATTATCAGGTCCTGGCGGACAACTCGTGATTAAAGTTTTGCCTTATACAGAAATCAAAGGGGACGATTGTGGTGCTTTTGGGCAAGATGTTTATGGTACTTTCAGAGATTTAACCGTGGGTAAATTTGTAAAAGTTGAAGCAATTCCTTATGGTGGATACAATGCTTATGCCGATAGCAACTCAGGAGCTATCAACCCACAAACAGGTTTGCCACAAAATATGCAGCTCACCGCAAAAGAAATTGAATGGAAATGCTATCCTAGAGCTTACTAATCTTAACGATTATTAATCCCCTTGCAAAGCCTCTTTGGCTTTTGCTCCACACCTTTTTTACAAGATTCTATGCAACAAAATCATAGTATATATGTGTAACTCCCCGCAAAGCACAAACCCAAACTAAAGAATCTCGTGGTTGAATATTTTTAATAGATTAAGATTATAGATTGCTTCCTTATGATGGCGCAGTGTAGAATTGCTATTACGAAGCCTCGTTAGAAGCTGTGGTAATCTACAATTTTGGACTTCGTAAAATAAAAGGCAAGATTCCATCTTTATCTTACTTTAAGAAATTCTACTTTATAATTATATATGAGCATTTGTTCATATATAATTATAAAAGGAGACCTTATGCCAGAAATTGACGAAAATCGCGCCAAAACCCTACAAACAATCCTGAAAACAATTCCACAAGAAGAATTGCTCTACGACCTTGCGGAACTCTTTAAAATCTTTGGTGATTCCTCAAGGATTCGGATTCTCTCGCTTTTGCAAGTGGATAAACTCTGTGTGGGCGAAATTTCTCATTTGTTAAACCTCTCGCCAAGTGCAGTTTCTCATCAACTAAGAATCCTGCGCCAAGCGCGTCTTGTGCGCTACCAAAAAATCGGCAAAGAAGTATTTTATTCACTAGATGATGACCATATTGAAAAGATTTTCAATCAAGGTTTAGAGCATATTCAAGAAATGTGAGGAAAAAGATGAACTGCTACAACAATCAATGCGAAACTATCTATGCAAAATCCAAAGAAAAATTTCTCCACCAAACCTTTTTTATCGGCGCAATCTTGCTCTATTGTGTTGCGCTTTTGGTGGATTTAGAAATCTTAAGATTCCATTTAAATCCTCTGATTTTAACTTTCCTCTTTGTTTTTTGTTATTTCACTTTGGGTTTTGGAATCCTAAAAGAAGCTTTTAGAAGTCTTATTAAGCGGGAATATTTTAATGAAAACACTTTAATGGCACTTGCAAGTTTGAGTGCTTTTGGTATCGGCGAGAGTGCGGAAGCCGTAGCGATTCTAATCTTTTATCGCATTGGCGAAAGTCTGCAAGAACGCGTTGTAGAAAAAGCCAAAACGCAGATTCGCTCCCTAAGCGCATTAAAAATAGAAAGTGCGAGAATCCTGCGCGAGAATACACAAATCTCCATTTCTCCACAAGAGATTCAAGCAGGTGATAGACTTATCGTATTTGCTGGAGAAAGAATACCAGCTGATGGCAAAATCGTCCAAGGCGAAAGTAATCTTGACAACTCCGCACTCAATGGAGAATCTATCCCACAAAATGTAAAAGTCGGGGATATGGTTTTCTCTGGTGGGATTAATTTAGATGGAATCTTGCATATCCAAGCAACACAAAATTACGCAAACTCCACCTTTAGCAAGATTCTACAACTCATTGAAGAGGGCAATGCACAAAAAAGTCGCAGCGAGGAATTTATCACAAAATTTGCTCGCTATTATACGCTCATTGTTACGCTCTTAGCCTTTGGAATCGCACTTATTCCGACATTGTATCTTTGGGCTTTGGGGGCAGATTTCACAGAAACATTCCAAACTTGGTCTTATCGGGGGATTATTTTCTTGGTCGTCTCTTGCCCTTGCGCACTCGTGATTTCTATCCCTCTTACTTTTTTTGCCTCTTTGGGTAAAGCCTCTGAAATGGGGATTTTGATTAAAGGCTCAAGCTATCTTGAATCACTAAATTTTGCGCAAACCATTGTATTGGACAAAACAGGCACGCTCACAAAAGGCACGCTCACCCTAAAAGAAATCCGAAGTTATACCTCTTATGATGAAAATTTTATCTTAGAAAAAGCGCAAGAGCTAGAATCGCATTCTAATCACCCAATTGCCAAAGCTATTTTAAACAACAAGATTCCACAAAAAAATCAAGACACGCAAGAAATCAAAAATCTTAAAGAACACGCAGGCGGAGGAATCAGCGCAACAATTGGAGGACAAGCTTTCGCACTTGGCAATGCGCGCTTCATAGAATCCCTTACCAAAACCAACATTCAAGACAAACAAAGCGCGAAATGTCAAGTTTTTTTAAGCCTCGAAAACGAAATCATCGGCTCCATACTTCTTGAAGACACGCTCAAAGAAGAAGCTAAGGAGGCGTTAGAGAAGCTAAAAATGCGCGGAATGGAGTGCGTGTGCCTAAGCGGAGACAAGCAAAGTGTAGCACAAGAAGTCGCAAAGAAAGTTGGAATCAGCGAGGTTTATGCGGAATTGCTACCAAACGAAAAAGTTGAGCATTTACAAAAGATTCTAATGGAACAAAAGGCGCAAGGTAAAAAGGTAATTTTCGTAGGAGATGGAATCAATGACGCACCCTCTTTGGCATTAAGTGATATTGGAATCGCAATGGGAAAAGTCGGTAGTGATGTCGCGCTAGAGGGAGCAGATATTGTCATTATGGACGATGATTTAAACAAGATTCCACTTGTTTTACAAATCGCAGGCAGGACACGAAAGATTTTGTGGGAAAACATTATTTTCGCGCTTGGCACAAAAGTACTGATTATGATACTTGGCACACTTGGAATCGCGAATTTATGGCTTGCTCTTTTTGGAGATGTGGGAGTGGCATTGCTCGCCCTTCTCAACGCCAAGCGCGCAATCCACTAAAAATATATTATAATCTTGGTTTATTTTCTAAAAAGATTATCTACATTAAAAAGGTTGTTGAAAATTTTATAAGGGAAAATTATAGAATTTGGAAAAAGAGCAAAAATGACTTTAGGGCAAAAAACTTAAAGTGCCCCCTAACGACAGATGAAATAGGGGATAAAAATTTCAATTTTATCTTTTGTCTTAGAAATGTAACTATCAGGGGCGAGGATATTTTATTTTTTGAAGCCTATCTTTATCGTGATGTTCCAAAAGATCCAAAAAAATACTTTAGAAGTCTTTTGCTAGAGGTAGGCAATTCTGATTTAAAAATAGGTGGGATTGTCGGATTCTTAACGAGAATCCGAAGCAACTGCAATGGCTTTTTGGAAGACTCTCAAGCCAAAGCAGACAAACTTTTATTACGTTACATTAATGGCGTGTGATAAAATCTTTCACATAAAACCAATCACACATTATAGATTTCTGTTTTTCGTAAAGTCATTCTATAAAGATTCAAACAAATCTCACAAATATTGCTTAACTTCCCTTTGTGTTTAAAGATTGGAGAACGCAATAAGGCATTCTACAAATTGCCTTATTGGGTATCTATTAAATACATTAGAGTCTCCCACTTACCTGCTCTTTTGGCAAGATTCCTTTCAAATCATACACAACCACTTTCCCACGATTTTTAAAATCTAATGCCTTAAACTCGTTATGTGCAACTGCAACAATCACAGCCTTGTAATCTTGCAATCTAAATTTTTCCATTTCTTGCAAAAATAGCCCATATTCCCTTTTGACCTCCTCCGTATCTGCCCACGGGTCATAAACCTCCACATTGCATTCAAAATCTTGTAATTCTCTAATTACATCTACGACACGAGAATTACGAATATCTGGGCAGTTTTCTTTGAAAGTAATCCCAAGAATCGCAACTTTGCTTCCCACGATTTGGTGCGCATTTTTAACCATTAGCTTAATCACGCGTTCGGCAACCACAACCCCCATATTATCATTAATATGACGTCCAGCTAGAATCACTTGCGAATGATAGCCTAGAGATTCCGCCTTGTGCGTGAGATAATAAGGATCTACGCCAATACAATGTCCGCCGACAAGCCCCGGACGAAAGGGTAAGAAATTCCACTTGCTCCCTGCTGCTTCTAGCACTTCTAAGGTATCAATCCCTAGTTTTTCAAAAATCAATGCAAGCTCATTCACAAAGGCGATATTAATGTCTCTTTGCGAATTCTCAATGACTTTTGCTGCCTCTGCAACTTTGATACTTGGTGCTTTGTGCGTGCCAGCCGTGATAATGCTTGCATAAAGCGCATTCACTTCCTCTGCAACTTGCAGTGTAGAGCCACTTGTTACTTTTTTGATATTGGGCAAGCGGTGGGCTTTATCTCCGGGATTAATGCGCTCGGGCGAATATCCGCAGAAAAAATCCACATTAAACTTTAGCCCGCTTGTTTGCTCCAAAATCGGCACACAATCCTCCTCTGTGCAGCCCGGATAAACCGTGCTTTCATAAATCACAATATCGCCTTTTTTCAAGACTTTTCCCACGCTGCTAGAGGCTTTTTGCAAAGGCGTTAAATCGGGCTTATTATAGTTGTCAATCGGTGTTGGCACGGTAACAATAAAAATCTGTGCTTCTCTTAAATCCTCCAAATCAGTTGTAAAATGCAAATGTTTAGCACTCTTAAGTTCGGATTCCTCTACCTCTAATGTGCGGTCATAACCGCTCTTTAGCTCCTCAATGCGTTTCGCAAAAATATCAAAGCCTAGCACTTTATAAGTTTTGCCAAATTCTACCGCTAGGGGCAATCCAACATATCCAAGTCCAATCACAGCAAGAGTTTTCATTCGTTTCCTTTATCCATAAATTTGAGTAAAATTTTATCTACTTTTTCTAAACACATTCTAAACTTTCTCTTTAAGATTCCATTAAAATTTTTATTGTTTTGCTTTATGAATTCCAAAGATATGGATTGCCACGCAGTTTTATAAAATACTTGCAAGAACAAAAGTTAGATAAATTACCGCAATTGTGCATAACGAAATCCCTCAAGACAAAATGCGCACTATAAGAACACAATAAAATCACAATCCATTGATAAAATCTGCTTCCTCTGCGCCAAATTCCATTTGAAAAGGTAATACCTTTAAGATTTCACCCTCCACAATAGAATCCCGTGATACATCAAATACCACCAACGCATTGCCCAAAGCCATAGGCATAACCTCGCTAGAACCATATTTGCCACCCTTGACAAAACTAACACAATCCCCTCGTATTTTTGCAAGCACTGCCTCTGTGCGACTTTTGCGCGGGAGATTGTGTGCCGATTTGAACAATAAAAATTGCGGATAATGCGCACTTGCTCCGCTTAATTGACGCAAAAACGGCACGATGAGCAAACGCAACAAAACCGCTCCTGCTAGAGGATTTCCGGGGAGAGCAACGATAAACTTAGAATCCAATTTAGCAACCATAATCGGCTTTCCGGGCTTGATTTGCACGCCACTTAACACCATTTGTGCTCCACTTTGCTCCAAAACTTCTCGGATAAAGTCTGCTTCTCCCTTGCTTGCGCCACCACTTGTAAAAATCACATCACTTGGGGATTCTAATGCCCTCTTGATAACATTCTGATTATCGCTTAGGATTCCCCCATAATGGCTACCAAAACCATAGCTTTTAAGAATTGCTTGAATCATTGTGGAATTAGAATTATAAATCTGATAAGAATCCGCTTGCTCCCATATTTCCTTTAGCTCATCACCACTCGCAAACACGTTAATCTTCAATGGAGCAAGGACTTTCACATAACTTATCCCTTGCGTGGCAAGCAAAGTCAAAGAATCGGCACTCAAAGTCGCGCCTTTTTCTAAAAGCACAGAATCGCGTGCGACCTCCTCACCGCATTTGCGAATATTCGCTCCTTTTTTGAGATTCTGCGGGGCAAGAATTTGCTCTGTGTTTTCAAATCCTCCCTCAATCTCCTCAAAAGGCACGACACAATCCGCTCCATTAGGCACTTTTGCACCTGTCATAATCTTGGCACATTCCAAGTCTCCCAAATCCACTTCCGCGCAATCTCCCGCAAAAATCTTTGATTGGATTTTCAATTTTTTGCCTGCATTTGCAACTTTTAACGCATAGCCGTCCATTGCGGAATTATCAAAGCGAGGCAGAGAAATTTTAGCACAAATCGTTTCTGCCAAGATTCTATCTTGCGCCTCTAAAAGCGGTAAAACCTCTATGTGTCTATGGAATTCCTGTGTGGCATTGCGCAAGGATTCTATGGCAGTTTTTAGGTTTTGAGGTTCTTTTTTCATTTCTTTTCCTTAAAAATTCTTAGCCCAAAGCTCTTAATTGTGCATATTTTTTCGCAATTTTTTGGGCAATCTGTGGAATCAAACTTGGAGAAATATCTAAAAAGCTAAGGCTTAACAGCTCTCTTGACTGCTCTTGTGTGTATCCCATTTCACGCAAGACAAAAGAGGGGCGCGCAAAGCCAAAAAGGCATTCTTGCCCATTGATGACATTAAGACCATCAAAAAGCAAACTCTGAATTAGATTCCGCGCTTTGATACCCTTTAGCCCCAAAGGCAAAGTATTAGGAGGCGTTGGGTAAAAACAATAACAACTCTCGCGTAATCCCATTTTTCTTAAATTCACTTTTAAAGCATTAAAAAAATCGTGCGCCAAGTTGCTTGAAAATCTACTCGCTGCAGATTTTGCACAAGAAGTCTTTAGCGCAATAGCTTGCCTAAAAACATCATAAAGATGCTGAATCTCCAAATAAATATTAGAGATTCCATCAAGCTGATTGGCTGCTAGCACGCCAAAAGGGCGCATAATACCCAAATTCTCACCATTAAGCAACATTATATCTGCCTTTGGCAAGGGTAGATTCAAGGCAACTGCATAGCTAATATCCACAACTTTTAATACATTTTGCGGTAGCGATTCTATGGGGTTTAGCGTCAAAATATCTTCATTGATGAGCGGTAGAATAAAACAATCTACGCCTTTATCCAATGCTGCATTAATGGAATCTTGGTTGATACTTCCACTGACAAAATCCGGCACAAGCGGAAAAATATTTTCTTTGTGCGGAGAATGCAAATAGGCACAATACAACATATTGTGGCTTGAAAGCGCAAGGGCGACTTTAAAATGCTTGCAAAGATTGTCAAGCAAGCAATAAAAAGATTCTACATTAAAGCTGAAGGGACGCACGATTCTCATACCCAAAAGAGCACAAAGTGCTTGGGCGTCTTTGAGAATCTCTTGCGAATGTGTAGGCGTGATAGACGGATAATTCACACTCTTAAGTTGGATTAAATGCTGATTTAATTCCGCATTTAATGGAGGATTTTGCAACCTATCTAGCATTTTAGTTCATCACTTAAAAGTTCGCTTGCCATCAGTATTGACAATGTCTTGAAAGCTATCCAAATAATCCAAATAGGCAATCAAATATTTACGACTAAGGCTCAAATGTGCCTTGAAATTCCCCAAATCTAAATATCCCTCTTGCTTGATGATTCCGCGCATTAGCTCCAAAAGTCGCGTCAAAACATCGCTACAAATGAAAAGCTTATGGTTTAAGCGCACAATCTTTCTTTCGTGCGTTAGCCGCTTGAAAATAGAATCTCCTGTTTGTCTGTCAATATCCAACAAGTCATATAGATTATAAGGTGCGATTGGCTGAAACTCTTGATTATGCAGGGTTTCATAAATGGTTTTATAAAAATAATCCTCAATCTTTTCCGCATTGCTTGCTTCTAAGCCCAAAACATTTTGAGGGGAAACATAAAAGGAATCGGCTTTATTTAATTTTTGATTCATCAGCATTTCATCTAAAACACTTTTGGCAAATTCCTCTGCAATCCAACTTTGCTTCTGGCTCAACAATACCGCGGAAAGAAGTGCGTTGGGATTCTTAGACAAAATCTTAAAAATCGCTTCTTGAACAATCCCCCTTGCAACCTTTGAATAAACAATCAACTCCCTTGCACATACAAAACATTGCGGAATTTGAGAGGCAATCTCTAAGCTCATTGCTTGCGAGATTCCAAAACGTTGCGTCGCACTAATGAGTCCAAAACCTTTCTTATGCGCATAAAGCAAAATTTCAAATGCGCCTTTGAAATCTCCTTGACTTAAAAATTCCAAATATTTTAGCTTTTGCGATTTTTTCATAGGATCTACAATAGGGCTTAGGATTTTGCCTCCGCCTAAGGTTTGTTTGTCATCACGCAAAACAAACTTCTCATTAAAAATGCCAAAAATTGGAATCTCTGTTTTAAGTGTCGCAAATTTTTTCTCTTTGTCCAAAAACAACAGGTGTGCTGCGCACCGCAATGAACCCAAAAACAATTGCACTTCGCTATTGTGTTCAATCGTTTCAAAAGCGCAAATTTCAACCTCTATGCTATCAAATCCCCGCAAATAGCCCTTTTTGGTTAGCAAGTCTCCACGTTTTAGCTCTTGGTGCGAAACACCACTAAGATTAATTGCCACGCGCGCACCATTTTGTGCTATAGTTTTTGTTTGTCCATGCACTTGGAGATTCTTGATTCCCAATGATCTCCCAAGTTGCGCGCACCAAACTTTATTACCCACGCTTAAATCTCCGTCCATTAATGTTCCACTTACGACACAACCCGCGCCCTTAATCACAAATACGCGGTCAATATAATAGCGGAAAAATCCCAAATCCTGACGCGCTTTTTTGGGCAATGCGAAAAGCACCTTTTTGAGCGCTTGAATGCTTTGTGGCTGATGAATAGAACATTTTAGAATCTGAAAGCGCAAACTAGGAAACTTGCCAAAAAGCTCTTTTACTTCCCCTTGAAGCCTCTCTATCGTATCCAAATCTACCAAATCGCATTTACTCAACACGACAATAAAATCACAGATTCCAAGTAAATAGGCAATCTTTAAATGTTCCAAAGTTTGTGGCATAATGCCCTCATTTGCCGCAATCAAAAGCATAGCATAATCCACACCAAATGCGCCAGCAATCATATTCTTAACTAATTTTTCGTGTCCGGGCACATCAATAAAAGAAAGGTTTTTCTCCCCTTTTTGCAAGTTAGAAAAACTCAAATCTAGAGTAATGCCTCGTTCTTTTTCCTGTGCGAAACTATCGCCCCAAAATCCGTTCAGTGCGGCAATTAAACTTGTTTTGCCGTGGTCAATATGTCCCATTGCGCCAATTATTAGATTCTCTTGCATTATTTTTCTTCGTCCCTCTTATGGTTTTGATTTTTCAAGTCTTCCAATACGGCTGCGATTCTTTCTCTATCGCCCTCCAACAAGGTGCGTGAGTCCAAAAGAACCGCGCTGTTTTCTAATCTTGCAATAATGCCCCTTGCACGCAAAAATTTTTCTAGCCGCTCCTCATTCAAGCCAAAAGCCACTAAATCTTTTGCTGCAATTGCCACGGCAAAGGATTCCAAATAATGACTTGGCATTGCGCCCCCTCCGCTGTAACTTTTCGTTGGAATCACTTTAGGCTCAAATTCCTTTGGAATCAAATCCGCAAGCATTTGGGATTCTTTTTTTAATGTTTCTTTGTCCTTTAAGAGTAAATGGCAAGTCGTAATTTTTTCTATCTTGTTTTCCAAATAAGCATTTAGGGTTGCTTCAAGTGCTGCAATCGTGAATTTATCCACGCGCAACATTCTTAAGAGTTGATTTTTTTTGAGTTTATCTATCAATACTTTTTTGCCAAAAATAATCCCCGCTTGCGCACCACCTAAAAGCTTATCGCCACTAAAACTTACAAGACTTGGATTGAGTTTTGCAATCTCTTCTAAAGCAGGTTCAAATTTTTTCAAACTATTTTCAAAGCCATTCAAGCCGAAGTATCCACTTCCTAAATCATAATAATCTACTAGATTCCGCTCGGAAGCTAGTTTTACAATCTCTTCAAACCCCACTTCCTTGACAAAACCACTCATTGCATAGTTGGACTTGTGCGCCTTAAACAACATTGCAGTATTTTCATTAATCGCCTCTTGATAGTCGCGTAAATGCGTTTTGTTTGTCGTGCCAATCTCACGCAAAATTGCTCCAGAATCCTCCATAACTTTTGGAATCCTGAAACTCCCGCCAATCTCAATGAGTTCCCCACGCGAAACAACCACCTCCTTACCTTTTGCAAAGGTGTTAAAAATCAAAAACACCGCTGCGGCATTATTATTGACAACTAGCACATCTTCTGCACCTAAAAGCGCCTTGAATAAACCCTGCAAATGCACATAACGTTCGCTGCGACACCCTTTTGCTTCATCGTATTCTAAATTATTATAGCGTGTCAAAAGAGGCAAAATTTCTTGCACAATCACGGGAGAAAACACGCTACGTCCAAGATTCGTATGCACCACGATTCCAGTCGCATTCACAAGAGGCTTCAAAGATTTTTGCGTGAGATTCTGATAAGATTTTATTACTTCTTTTGCGCAGGATTCTATCTCTAATCTTGCACCACCACTAAGCAACCTTTCCTTATAAGAGATTAAAAAATCTGCAACAAGGCTTTTTACTAAAGGATAATTTAAATCGCTATTTTGCGCATAGATTGCTTGTAATAGCTTGTCTGTTTTTGGGATATGTTGTAGAATATTTTGCATTACCTATTCTCTTTTTTTAAATTTCAGTCTAAAAGCGTAGCGCATTCTTACTTTATTTTCTGTGAATTTTGAATAGATTTTGATATAATTTTTAATATTCAATTACTTGATAAGGCTTGCAATGAAAAAGATTCTATTTGCGATTGATGGAACAAAATCCTGCCAAAAAGCAGCAGAATTTGTAGTTGGCTTTTTTGGCGATAGAGAGGATTGCACAATTACAATTATCCACGTCAAAACCCCCATTATGCTTTATGGAGAAGCTGCACTTGCCGCTTACGAAGAAATAGAAAAAAAGGAAAACGCACAAAGTGATAAGCTTTTAGAAGAATTTAGTGCAATTTTCACCAACAAGGGCGTCAATGTCAAACAAAAACTCCTAGAAGGGGAAGCCGTAGCAGAAGTGTTGTCCTATGCAAAAGACTTTGATTTGCTTGTGATTGGACAAAGCGAAGAAAGTTTTTGGAATAAAATCTTTTCTACCAATCAAAACGACTTCTCGCAAAAATCCCCGATTCCTATTTTGATTGTAAAATAAGGCGTCTTGATGAAAACCTTAACGCTTGCGAGCATTTATGAAATACAAGGGCACACTTATGAAGCTGCAGAAATCTATAAAACTATCCTAGAAGAAGACCCTAACAATGCAGAAGCCAAAATTGCCCTCAAGCGTCTTGTAAGTAATCGCAAGAATTATGGCAAAGCAAGTGAAGATATGTTAAATTTATTTATCCAAATGGATAGCGAAGTTGAATTTAACGAGTTTGAAAGGTGGTTAGGACAACTATGGAACTAAAAGAAGCGATTTTACAAACCTTAGCTGAAATTGATTCTAGTGATTCCACATTTAAGGAATTAGACTCAAAAGACACACAAGAACCCAAACTTGAACGCGATGCTTTGTTGGATATTTTGCCCTCTGACAATCCAAGCCACGAAAACACAAATGCGCAGAATCCTTACGAGCGAAAGATTGAAAAATTAGACTTTAAAAA
The DNA here is from genome assembly GCF_949747025.1 of Helicobacter sp. UBA3407. Lineage (NCBI taxonomy): Bacteria > Pseudomonadati > Campylobacterota > Epsilonproteobacteria > Campylobacterales > Helicobacteraceae > Helicobacter > Helicobacter sp. UBA3407. Next base: position 12,169 of record NZ_CATKCB010000120.1, read on the forward strand.
TGCCGAAGAGCTTAAAATGCTCTTAACGAAATCCTATTTAGAAGAGGAAAGGTTTTTGAATGCTTTGCAAGAAAGAATCCTCGTGCTTTTTGAAGGATTACAATCCCCAAATAATCGCAATATTGAAACCAAAGTAGATATGATTTTGAATTTTTTAGAATTTACTCTAGCCATTATTGACGAAAAAAAGAATCAAAAATGAAAAATTTTTCTTTATTTACTTTTGATTTACTATTTTGTTTTATAATTTCGTCATCTCAACGGGATGAGTTGAGAGACAAACTTGATACAATGTTAAGTTTGGGCTTTTTACAAAGAAAGGCTTTTCATCCACTTCTCCTTTGCTTAAGGACACTTAGCGTGAGCAAGTTCTTTGAAATTATTGTCAATACTAGCGGGCATTTTCCTAAATTTTTATTTAACCCCCTAAAATACCCAATCCTCCTTTTTGCAAGGAAAATGCCGTGCTAGAAGTATTAATGATTGAAGATGACTTGGAGTTGGCGACCATTCTTAGCGAATACTTGAAAGCTCATAATATTAATGTAACAAATTATGACGAGCCTTATACGGGCATGAGTGCGATAAACACTCGACATTTTGACCTCCTTCTTTTAGATCTAACACTCCCAAACCTAGATGGGCTGGAAGTTTGCAAGAAGGTCGCGAAAGCAAAGCATATCCCCATCATTATCTCGTCTGCAAGACACGATATTGACGATAGAGTATTAGGGTTAGAGTATGGTGCGGACGATTATATCCCCAAACCCTATGACCCAAAAGAACTTATTGCGAGAATCCATAGTGTCCTTCGTAGATACAATTTAGGCAAACAATCCAAAGAATCTGAAACATCTATTCTTCCATTTCAACTAGACAAGGGAAGCAGAGAAATTTATCTTGACAACGAAGTGCTTAATCTAACCAAAGCAGAATACGAAATCCTAAGCTTTATGCTTGACAATGTCAATCAAGCTCTTACGCGTGATTCCATTGCTGCACATTCAGATTCTATTAATCCGGATTCTAGCAACAAAAGCATTGATGTGATTATCGGGCGTTTGCGCAACAAAATAGAAAAAAACAACAAAAAGTTTATCCTTTCCGTGCGCGGAATCGGCTATAAACTTCAGCTAAAAGATGATTAAAAATTCTATTGTTGTCAAAATTACCATTTTGTTCATAGTGGCGATTATTTGTTTGGGCGCATTTTCTTATTATTTTATTCGGGAAGAAATCAACGAAAATATCCTAAAAGACCAACTCAAATACAACCAATTCCTCGCTACCATCAATCAATTAGTGCGTTTTGGCGGGAATGTGGATTTGATTGAAAAATACCTTAAAGAATTGGATTTACACCAAATCCAAGATGCCAAAACATTAGAGCAATTCCAAAACCATTTGACGCAGAATCTTGCCAATGGAATGATTGCAAAAATCATCAAACAAGAAAATGGCATTTATCTCTTTTTGCAAACACCGCAAGAATGGAAACTCTATGGTGGGCTTTATTCGCATAGGCTTTTTAATTATTACATTATTACATTTTTTGCTTTTTTGATTGTTGTATTCTTGTTCGCATTAGTTATCAAAAGCATTTTGCCCCTTAAAATCTTGCGCAAAGAGATCCGTAAATTTGCCGATGGACAGACGAATATTTCTTGCAAAATTAGCCAAAATGACGAAATCGGCGAGCTTGCGCGCGAATTTGAAAATGCCGCAGAAAAAATTAATGCCCTAAACCAATCCCGACATCTTTTCTTGCGCTCCATTATGCACGAACTTAAGACGCCGATTACCAAAGGCAGAATCACAGCAGAAATGGTTGATAATCCGCTTTACAAAGAGCGACTTTGCAATGTGTTTGAGAGGCTTAATAGCCTCATTAATGAGTTTGCAAAAATTGAAGAGTTAAGCTCACGCAATTATTGCCTTAACAAACAAGATTATGTCCTAAAAGACATTTTAAATCGCGTTTTTGGAATGCTACTTTTAGACAAAGAGCAAATCCAAGAGCTTTTTTTATTGCCTAGTGAAAATTATCTTTTGCATTGCGATTTTGAAATGCTTACCCTAGCAATTAAAAATTTGCTAGATAACGCACTAAAATACAAAATCAAAGACAAGGTAGAAATTAAAGTTGAAGGAGACAATCTCGTGATTGCAAACTTCGGCGCGCCTCTGCCTTATAGCCTAAAAGACCACGCAAAACCCTTTTTCAAAGACAACAAGTCCAACAAAAATGGTGGATTGGGCTTGGGCATTTATATCGTCAAAAGCACTTTGGAATCCCAAGAGCTAAAGCTAGATTATCGCCACGAAAAAGACAAAAATTATTTCCTGATTCAAGGCATTATCACAAACACCAAACCCTAAAGGAGAAATATGTTTAAACGTTTAAGAAGAGTTCGGCTAAACCCTATCGTGCGGAATCTCGTAGAGGAAACAAGCTTGCGCACAGAAGACTTAATCTATCCCCTCTTTATTACGCACGGAGAGGGCATTAAAAATGCAATCCCTTCTATGCCTGATGTCTATCAATTAAGCATTGATAATGCCTTAAAAGAATGTGAGGAGTTAGAGCGATTAGGCATTGAAGCAATTATGCTTTTTGGGATTCCAGCGATTAAAGATAGTGTGGGTAGTGAGGCACTAAGTTCGGAGGGCATTATCGCGCAAGCCTTGCGCGCAATCAAGGCAAAATTTCCAAATATGCTTTTGTGCGTGGATTTGTGTTTTTGCGAATACACAGACCACGGGCATTGTGGAATCCTAAACCCAAAA
>NZ_CATKCB010000121.1:0-9152 GCF_949747025.1 Helicobacter sp. UBA3407
AACAGCTTTGGCGTCCTATTAGGTTAAGGAATTCTGTATTTTTTAAGTTTTTATTATAGATTGTAGAATCTCATAAGAATAGCTAAGGTTTGTGGTGTCCTCGATGCGATTCGAACGCATGACCTCACGATTAGGAATCGTGTGCTCTATCCTACTGAGCTACGGGGACAACAACAAAGTAGTTCAGGAGAATTGCCCAACAAAGAGGTGTTGGGCGAAAGAGAGTTATTTTTTGCCTTTTTTGCTGGCAACTACTGCATCTTTAAGACCTTTTCCAGCCTTAAATTTAGGAACAAATTTATCGCTTGTTTTGTATTTTTTATTTGTTCCAGGAACAACACCCTCTTTTCCTTTTTGAAGCACAGTTTCAAATTTACCAAAACCTACAAGTTCAATGCTTTCTTTTTTAGCAAGTGCTTTGCTTACTGCCGCTGTAAAAGTGCTAATTGCTTTTTCAGCCTCTTTTTTTGTCTCATACTCTCCGACTTCTTTTACTAAGTCAACAAATTCTGATTTGTTCATTTTGGAAACCTCCATAAAAAGTTTAAAAACGCGTTATTGTAGCATAAATTTACGATTTTCAAGACTTTTGTTAGAAAAAAATAAATTTATTCTCAAAAAATAAAGCAAAATATCCAAAATTACAATCTTAAACTTTATCTCCTCCTTTAAGAATCTATAAGGAAGTTTTAAATAATATTAAAAAATTTTAGAATTGCTTTTTCAAGGAGAATCAATGGCTTTAAAAGTTGCAGTTAATGGAACAGGTAGAATCGGTTTATGTGTATGCAAAATCTTGAGCGAACGCGAAGATTTAGAGCTCGTTGCACTCAATACGACTATGCCAATTGATACGCTCATTCATTTGCTAAGATATGATTCTGTGCAAAAAAATAGTAAAGTAGAAAAATTGAGTGAAAACAGCATTCAAATTGGCAAACAAAAAGAAATTCAAATCATCAGCACACGAGACATTAAAGAATTAAACTTTGGAAAGTTTGGTGCAAAACTCGTAATAGAATGCACTGGTGCTTTTAATGACCTCAACAAAGCAAGTGCGCACCTCTATGGAGGTATTGAACGCGTCGTGATTTCCGCTCCTGCCACAGACGCGCCAACTTTTGTTTATGGCGTCAATCACACAAACTATCAAGGAGAATCTGTCATTTCAAACGCAAGTTGCACTACAAATGCGCTTGCACCAATTGTAAAGGTTTTGCACGATAATTTTACGATTCTCAATGGCTTGATGACAACAATTCATAGTTATACAAACGACCAAAACCTTTTAGATTCCAAGCACAAAGACTTGCGACGCGCACGCGCAGCAGCTTTAAATATGATTCCAACTTCTACGGGTGCTGCCAAAGCGATAGGGCTTGTGATGCCCGAGCTCAAAGGCAAACTCAACGGCTTTTCTGTTCGCGTGCCAACTCCTGATGTAAGCCTTGTGGATTTGACTTGTGTTACAAAAACTTCTGTAAGCAAAGAATCTATCAATGCTGCCTTTGAAAATGCTGCACAAGGAACATTCAAAAATCTTATTTTAGTAGATAATGAAAAACGCGTTTCAGGAGATTTTATCGGAAGCACTTATAGTAGCATTTTTGTTCCAGATTGCACGGTGGTTGTGGGAGAGAATCAACTCAAAGTTGTCGCTTGGTATGACAATGAATGGGGTTATTCCACGCGATTGGTAGATATGGCAAGTTTCGTCGGCTCTAGTCTTTAGGTAGTTTTATGCTCACGCTCACAAACACTTATGCGCGTTTTTTGCAAAAAAATCCCAACTTTTTTGCAAAAGAAAATCTGGATTTATTTTTTCAAAAAGTTCTAGTAGAGCGCAATAGTCAGCTTAGTGGATATTATGATTTGCCTTTTGCAAAAAATGAAGCGATTTTTGATTATCTTCAGCGCAACAAAACCTTTTTGGATTCTATTTCTAATGTCATTATCATTGGTATTGGTGGTAGTTCGCTTGGCACAAAGGCGATTGACGCGCTTTTATCTCATCAAAGCCATCGCAAAAAAATTAAATTGCGGTTTTTAGAACACACCGACCCGATTATTATCAGAAAAGACTTGCAACGCGTCAAATACGAAGATACACTTTTTATTGTGATTTCAAAATCTGGACTTACGATTGAAACCACTTCGCTTTTTAAATACATTTTGGCGCGATTCTCCCTCCTCAAAAAAGAGCGTAAAAAGCACCTACTTACCATTACAGATGAAAATTCCCCCCTTTTCAAATGGAGCAAAAGCGAAGAGATAGAATCCGTAACGATTAAACCAAATATTGGTGGGAGATTCTCTGTATTAAGCGCAGTGGGATTATTGCCTCTTGCGATTTTGGGCTATGATATTGCGGCAATTTTAAAAGGCGCAAGCATTGTAAGCCATAGATTCTTTGAAGAACGTAAAGACAATGTGTTAAAAAAGGCATTATTTTTAGCAAGAAACGAAAGTAACTATCCTATTAATGTCTTGTTTTCTTATTCTAGTGTTTTTCGTCATTTTAATGCTTGGTATGTGCAATTATGGGGGGAATCCTTAGGCAAACTAGATATGTATGAACAAAGACGCGGTTTGACACCTATTGCGCTAATTGGAAGCATTGACCAACATTCTTTTTTGCAGCTCATTATGCAAGGACCTGCGAATAAAACCGTAACTTTCCTAAGTGTTAAAAATCTTTCGCAAAAACCTCTTTACATTCCAAATATCAGACTACAAGGCTTAGAATCTACGGATTTTGTCAATCAAACTTCTTTTAATCAACTTTTGAAACTGCAATGTATTTCCACTAAAGAGAGCATTATTTCTCAAAATGTTCCTGTGGATTCCATCTTAATTGATTCTCTAAATGAACAAAGCGTGGGCGCACTTGTATTGTATTATGAATTACTGACCTCTTGCGTGGGAATTTTGCTACAAATTGATACATACAATCAACCCGGTGTAGAATTTGGAAAAAAGATATTAAGGGAAAAATTTACACACTCCTAAAAAATTTTCCATTTTTTTACTAAGTTTATACACTCCTTATTATAAAAAATCTTAAAATAGATAAAATCTTAAAATTACAAAGGGTTCGCATGGATTTTATTCAAATAATCAAAGAAAAGGCAAGGGCAGATATTCAAACGATTGTTTTGCCAGAAACAAACGATTTGCGCACATTACAAGCCGCGCATAGCGCATTACAAGAAAAAATCGCAAAGATTATCTTAATCGGGGAAGAAGCAGAAATCAAGCAACGCGCAAAAGAACATAACCTGCAACTAGACACAGCGGAATTTATCAATCCTACAAGCTGTGATATGTTAGAATCTTATGTGGAATTGTTTGTCAAGCTTCGTGCGCACAAGGGTTTGAGCGAAAAATCCGCGCGCGCGCTCCTGCTTGAAAATCCCCTTTATTTTGGTGTCGCACTTGTAAAATCTAAAAAGGCAAATGGTATGGTTGCAGGTGCGATTAACTCCACTGCAGATGTACTTCGCGCTTCCTTACAAATTCTAGGGACAAAGAAAGATTCTAAATTAGTTTCTGCATTTTTCTTGATGATTGTTCCTCAATGTGATTATGGTGAAAATGGAATCTTTATCTTTGCTGATAGCGGCTTGGTGCAAAATCCTAATGCGCAAGAGCTCGCCTCTATTGCCATAGATTCCGCAAAGAGTTTTGAAGCACTCGTAGGCAAAAAAGCTTTGGTTGCTATGCTTTCACATTCTACAAAAGGAAGTGCAAAACACTCCGATGTAGATAAAGTCATAGAAGCCACGCGCATTGCCAAAGTAGAAGCACCAGAGATTGCTTTAGATGGGGAGCTTCAACTTGATGCGGCAATCGTTCCGAGTGTGGGTCAATCCAAGGCTCCCGATAGCCCTATTGCAGGAAATGCCAATGTGCTTGTTTTCCCCGATTTGGACGCGGGCAATATTGGCTATAAATTAGTGCAAAGGTTGGCAAAGGCGGAAGCTTATGGACCTATTACACAAGGAATCGGCGGTGCTGTTAATGACCTTTCACGCGGTTGTAGCAGCGAAGATATAGTCGGCGTGATTGCAATTACTGCTCTTCAAGCCCAACAAAACAAGGAGTAAATATGGATGTTTTAGTTATTAATTGTGGGAGTTCTTCACTCAAATATCAGCTTATCAATACCAACACAGAGGAAGTTTTAGCCTCTGGATTGTGCGATAGAATCGGAATCGCAAATGGACAATTCAGCTATAAACCCAAAGGCGGAGATAAAATTACAAGAAATGTGGATATGCAAGACCACGAAGTCGCTATTAAACTCGTGCTTGAAGCTTTAATAGACTCAAAAGACGGCATTATCAAATCCCTAAACGAAATCAAAGCCACAGGACACAGAATCGTGCATGGAGGCGAGCATTTTACCCATTCTGCACTCGTGAATGACGAAGTGATTCAACACATTGAGGAATGCTCCGATTTAGCCCCTCTACACAATCCTGCACATTTATTAGGAATCCGAGCCTGTAAGCATTTAATGCCGAACACTCCTATGGTTGCCGTCTTTGACACTGCATTCCACCAAAGTATGCCACCACACGCTTATATTTATGGCTTACCTTATGAGTATTACGAAAAATACAAAATCCGCCGCTACGGATTCCACGGCACAAGCCATAGCTATGTTTCTAAACGCACAGCAGAATTTTTGGGGATTCCACTTGAAAATTCTCGCATTATTACTTGCCATTTGGGTAATGGTTCTAGCATTTGCGCTGTCAAAAATGGTCAAAGCATAGATACAAGTATGGGCTTAACTCCACTTGAAGGCTTGGTTATGGGAACAAGAAGTGGAGATTTAGACCCTGCAATTATTGATTATATTGCGCAAAAAGAAAATCTAAGCACAAAAGAAGTACTCAATATCCTAAACAAAAAATCTGGTGTGCTTGGAATCTCTGGGCTTTCTAGTGATTTTAGAGATTTGCTTGCTGCCGATGAAGAGGGCAACTTGAAAGCGCGTTTTGCGAGGGAAGTTTTTGCTTATCGTGTGGCAAAATATATCGGTGCTTACACTGCGGCACTTGTAGGAGTTGATGCGATTGCGTTTTGCGCAGGTGTAGGAGAAAATGCGAAATTTATTCGCGGGAAAATCGTTTCACATTTACACTTTTTGGGAATCAATCTTGACGAATCTGCCAACCTTGAAACCGTGGGCAAAGAGGGCATTATTTCTACTCCCGATTCTAAAGTCAAGGTTTGCGTGATTCCAACCAACGAAGAGCTGATGATTGCAAGAGATACGCGCGAAATTATTTTAAAAACTCAAGAGCATTAACGCGTGCTAACCTTCCTTGTAAGAAAATTTTTAAAATTTTCATCGCGCATTGCGCAAGTAATGGCAAGCAAGTTTGGGTGAATTGCCAACACACCCACACTTGCAAATCCATTCATAAAACTATAATAGCAAGGTGTTCTTATCGTTCTCTCAAAAATCTATAATTCATCACTTTAGATTCTATTCTTTCCGCCAAACCTTTAAGTGCGCACTCGTTGTATTTCCTTCTAAGTTTTCATCATTTGCCAATCTTTCAACGACTTTAAGAAGCAAATTTTTATCTTTTTGCTCTAATTTTTTATAAACCTTTTTAAAAGTTTATGTAAATTTAACTTTGTATTTCATCTCTCTAACACCTCTTTTAGTTCTGTGATTGTGTCAAAACTTGGATACAAATATGGATTCTTACCCATTTGCCTACTCTATTCTAAATACTTTTATAGCCTTTGTGAGCAAAAATGTGCAATAGCTCGCAATTAAGGAATAAAGGCAATTTTATCACAATCAAATGCACTCAAAAATAGAGGTGAAGTTCGTTTTCAAAGGTGCGTCCCTTACCATATAGTATAAGCTGCACACTGAAAATATTTTATTTTGAAATTTTTATGTGTTTTTGGCTACAATAGAATTTTAATTTTTTAGGAGAAAAAATGGCTTTAGACGAAAACAAACAAAAAGCGATTGAACTTGCCATTAAGCAAATTGATAAAGCCTTTGGAAAGGGCGCATTAATCAGGCTTGGAGATAAACCGGTAGAAAAGATTGACGCCATTAGCACAGGTTCTTTAGGGCTTGATATTGCACTTGGCATTGGAGGAGTCCCAAAGGGACGCATTGTTGAAGTCTATGGACCAGAGAGTTCAGGAAAAACGACTTTGGCGTTACAAATCGTTGCAGAATGTCAAAAGGCGGGTGGAATCTGTGCGTTTATTGACGCAGAACACGCACTAGATGTTACTTACGCCAAGAGACTAGGCGTAGATGTAGAAAATCTGCTCGTTTCTCAACCAGACTTTGGCGAACAAGCCTTAGAAATCCTAGAAACACTCACAAGAAGTGGTGGCGTAGATTTAATCGTGATTGACTCTGTGGCGGCTCTCACGCCAAAAAGTGAGATTGACGGCGATATGGGAGACCAACACGTAGGCTTGCAGGCGCGCTTAATGAGCCAAGCACTACGAAAAGTAACAGGTGTGATTCACAAAATGAATACCACGGTGATTTTTATCAATCAAATTCGTATGAAAATTGGTGTAATGGGCTATGGAAGCCCAGAGACTACGACAGGAGGCAATGCACTTAAATTTTATGCAAGCGTGCGAATTGATGTCCGCAGAATCGCAACCTTGAAACAAGGCGAACAAAATATCGGGAATCGCGTCAAGGCAAAAGTTGTCAAAAATAAAGTCGCTCCGCCCTTTAGAGGAGCAGAGTTTGACATTATGTTTGGCGAAGGCATCAGCAAAGAGGGCGAACTCATTGACTATGGCGTGAAACTAGATATTGTAGATAAAAGCGGTGCGTGGTTGAGCTATCAAGACAAAAAACTTGGACAAGGCAAAGAAAATGCGAAAGCCTTTTTAAAAGAAAATCCAGAGATTGCAAAAGAAATTGGAGAAAAAATCAAAGCTTCTATTTCTATTTCTGATGACTTGTCTAGTGATGATACTAACGAAATGGATTAAGGAAAGAAAATGAGACAATTAATTTTAAAAATAAGTTGTATTGCGATTCTTTTAAGCACATATGGAAATGTTGCCCTAGCGCAAGAATCACAAAATAAATCTTGCTGCGCTATTGCGGGTGCAGGAGGCTTTACCCTAAGTGAAGAGGATAAGGCATCTTTGCAAGAAAATCAAGAATCCAAAACTTCCCAAAAAACAAATGACCAACCAAAAAAGGAGATAGAATGATTTACATTGATGAAGTGAGTGCGCAAGAAGTATTAGATAGTCGGGGAAATCCAACGGTGAAAACCACCATTCTTTTAAGTGATGGCATAGCCGCAAGTGCAATCGTTCCAAGTGGCGCAAGCACAGGCAAGAGAGAAGCTTTGGAATTGCGCGATAAAGACGAGCGGTTTTTGGGCAAGGGCGTCTTAAAGGCTTGTGAAAATGTCAATACAACCCTTTGCGATTCTATCACGGGCTTAAGCCCTTTTGACCAAAGCGCAATAGATAATCTTTTGATAGAAATTGATGGCACAGAAAACTTTTCCAATCTAGGGGCAAATGCAACGCTTGGCGTTTCTATGGCAGTTGCGCGTGCAGCAGCAAAAAGCCTAAATCTTCCGCTTTATCGCTATTTGGGTGGAGCAAATGCACTGACTTTGCCTGTGCCAATGCTGAACATCATCAATGGAGGAAGCCACGCGGATAATACGGTAGATTTTCAAGAATATATGATTATGCCTGTGGGCTTTGAATGCTTCAGTGAAGCATTGCGCGCAAGTGCCGAAATCTATCAACATCTCAAAAAACTACTCAAGGATTCCAAACATATTACGAGCATCGGTGATGAAGGAGGATTCGCCCCCAACCTCAAAACAAACGAAGAGCCAATTCAAATCATCTTAGAAGCGGTGAAAAAAGCGGGTTATAAAGAGGGGGAACAAATCGCGATTGCATTAGATGTGGCAAGCAGTGAATTTGTTAATGATGAGGGTATTTATTGCCTCAAAGGCGAGGGCAAAAACTTAAGCAACGAGGAGATGATTGAATATTATGAAAAATTAATCGCAAAATATCCTATTGCCTCTATTGAAGACGGCTTGAGCGAGGACGATTGGGAGGGTTGGAGCAAACTCACCAAAAAACTCGGCGACAAAGTGCAACTTGTGGGAGATGATTTGTTTGTAACAAATGCTAAAATCTTAGAAGAAGGAATCGTAAAGAATATCGCAAATGCCGTGCTTATCAAGCCTAATCAAATCGGCACAATCAGCCAAACAATGCAAACAATTCGCCTAGCACAACGCAATCATTATCGTTGCATTATGAGCCACCGCAGCGGAGAAAGTGAAGATAGCTTCATCGCAGATTTTGCTGTGGCATTAAATACCGGTGAAATCAAAACAGGCTCTACCGCTAGAAGTGAGCGTATGGCGAAGTATAATCGCTTACTAGCAATTGAAAATGAATTGACATTTCCTGTTTATTTGGGTAAAAAACTTTTTAACAAATAATGGAATCTACTGCATTTCAAAAGGGTGGATTCTACAAACTCCTACCCTTTTTAAGCCTTGTTTTGTTGATTTGTTTATTGGGAGTTTATTTTGGCAATTTGCTCTTTGGCACAAACTCCTTAAGCGTGCTTCTGGATATTAAAGACAAAGAATCTCAAATACGCAAGGAAGTCAAACGGCTAATGCACGAGAATGCAAATCTACAAAAAGAACTTTTTGAATTGAAAGGACTTGAACCACAATGAAACATCTAAAATTAATTTGTAGCGTAGTGATGATAATCTCTACAAATGGATTACTCGCGCAAGAGAAAGCAGAATCTTTGCCAGAGATTCCAACTCTCAACATTGATATGCAAAAAAATCCAACACCCCCTAGCGACGCCCAAACACAACCCAAAAACAATGCGCAAACAGAAATATCAGAGCCTAATGCTCCCTCTCTAACAGAAAACAACAATGAAACCAATGCAACCACAAGAGGACGCGACCCCTTTACACCTGTGATTACCCCAAAAGAGAGTGGGCAAATTACCAACGCTCCACAGCTTGATTTATTCACTAAAACAGAGTTGATTTTACCCTCTACTGCTAGAAAAATCAAAAAAATTACTTTAGAATACCAGAATCTTAATGGCTCTATTACAAG
>NZ_CATKCB010000122.1:0-3330 GCF_949747025.1 Helicobacter sp. UBA3407
AGCGCAGGGTCTAGCACTTCGGGTCGGTTAGTGGCTGCTAGAACGATAACTGGCGATGCATCGGAATTAAATCCGTCCATTTCGGCTAAAAGCTGATTTAGGGATTGTTCTCTCTCATCGTTGCCGCTTATCATACCGCCTGCTGCACGACTTTTGCCAATCGCATCAATTTCATCAATAAAAATAATGCTTGGTGCTTCTTTTTTGGCATTTTCAAACAAATCTCGGACACGACTTGCCCCTACACCTACAAACATTTCAATAAAGCTACTTCCGCTGACAGAAAAAAACGGCACGCTTGCTTCGCCCGCTACGGCTTTGGCTAATAAAGTCTTACCAGTTCCGGGAGGTCCTACAAGTAGAACACCTTTAGGAATCTTAGCTCCTAATGCTGCGTAACGTTCGGGATTCTTTAGAAAATCTACGATTTCAACTACTTCATCTTTTGCCTCTGCGTTGCCTGCCATATCCTCAAACTTGACATTCGGTTTTTCTGCATTGACAAGTTTTTTAGAGCTCCCAATACCCAAAATTCCATTTCCCATATTTTTTTGCATTCTGCTTGCCAAAAACATCCAAATTGCAAAGAAAATGAACACAGGTAAAACCCAACCAAAAAGCATATCACTTAGCCAATTATTTTCGTTGTAGCCTGTGTATTCTACGCCTTTTTCATCTAGCAAAGGGATTAATGTGCTATCTGGATTAACTCGTTGAGCATTGTAGGCAATTTTGTTTCCTCCATTTTCCGCTGTTGCTTTGATGTTGGTTTGTCCAATTGCGACAAAATCTACTTCTTTGTTTTCAATCAGTTTTTTGAGTTCATAATAATTAATCGTTTTTGTTGTAGTTGCTCCGCTTAATTTGCTAATCTCTCCACTTGCTGGCGATAGCATACGAAAGATAACGATTGCGATGATTGCAAACAGAACAAACATTAAAAGCGGATTTTGATTAAAAAAATTATTCGGCTTTTTGTCCTGTGGATTTGGATTATTATTAGGTTTTTGCATATTTATCCTTTGTTTTGTAAGACTAGAGTTGCCCATTCGTTGTTAATTTTTTGGGAAACTATTTTAAAATTTTTGAATTTATTAAGAACCTTTGGTATATATTGTTCTAAAATACCAGATAGAATCAAATATCCCTTTTGCTTCACATAAGATTCTAAAGGTAGTGCGACAATGACATCTGTGAGAATATTTGCAAGGATAATGTCAAATTTTCCTTTTTGAGTTGGAATCGTGTGAAGCGAACCTAAAAAGACTTTATCTAAGAGGACATTATTTTTTACCATATTGTCTTTTGTTGCCTCAATCGCAAGCTCATCTGTGTCGCATGCCCATACTTTTGCGCCATTTTTTTTAGCACAAATGCTTAGGATTCCGCTTCCGCACCCGACATCTAAGATAATCTTGTCTTTGAGTGCGTTTGACCAATTCTTGCTATTTTCTTTCTCTTTATTTCGAAGTTCTATTTCTTGGAATGTGTGCTCTAGGTTTTCTAATGCTTCCAAACAACCAAAAGTGCTTTCGTGATGCCCGCTTCCAAAAGCAAGCGCGGGGTCAATAATGACATTGATTTTGTTTTTTTTTCCCTCAAACCACGAAGGGTGAATATAATACTTGCCACATTCTATGGGTGTAATGGATTTACGATAAGAAGCAATCCAATCTTGATTTTTCAAAGTTTCTTCGGAAAATTCTAAATTGATAGAATCCGACATTATCGTTTCTAATTCTTTAGCATACGCAATTAATTGTAATTTTATCGGCTTGATGTCAGCCTCTGTGCGGACAATGAATCCTTGTTCAATCTCTTCAATTGCCTCACCTGTTATTTCTAGTGCTTTGTCTTGCAATAACCATAAAAAATTATCCGCTTTAACGCTTAGACAATTGTAGTAGGATTCCATAATTAATCATTTACGCCTAAAACAACTTCTAATTTTTCTTTTAAGACTTGTGGAGTGAAAGGTTTAACAATATAGTTATTTACTCCTGCTTTTAGCGCAGTGATGACTTCTGCTTTACCACCTTCAGTAGTAACCATAATGATTGGAATATCTTTGAAACGTTCATCCGCACGCACTTTTTTTACCAAATCTAATCCATTCATTTCGGGCATATTCCAGTCGGTAATAAGCACTTTGGTATCGGGATTGGCATTCATTTTATCCCAGCCCTCTACACCATTTTCGCCCTCTAAAATGTCTTCATAGCCAAGTCTTGCTAAGGTATTCTTGATAATTCTTCGCATAGTTGAACTATCATCTACAACAACCATTTTCATGCTAACTCCTTATAAAATAAAACTTCTTTTTTAAAAATTTGAAAAATAACAATAACTTGATATAATAGCATAATTTCGCATAAAGCGAACATAAAATTTCAAATAAATCAAGAATCTAAAATGACAAACTTAATATTTATTGAAATTTTTCAAAGGCTTTTTGTAAATCAATTTTACCTTCATAAAATGCTTTGCCCACAATTACGCCACCAATCTCCGCCTCTCTTAGTGCCTCAAAATCTTCTTGACAAGATAGCCCGCCACTTGCAATAGTGAAAATTTGGCTCTTGTCTTGAATTTTTTTTGTAAATTCCAAGTTGATTCCATCTAGCATTCCATCATGTGCAATATCGGTGCAAATGATTGCTTGAACCTTGCTTCCTTTAAAAAGTTCTGCAAATTCCCACGCTAAAGTGTCTGCGCCCTTAGCCCAACCCTCTGTGGCAATTTTGTTATCTTTTGCGTCAATTCCAATGACAATAGGATATTTTTCTGCCATTTCCAATGCAAAGTTTGGATTTTTTAGTGCAATAGAACCCAAAATGACGCGTGAGATTCCTAAATCCAAGTAAGCTTTAATCGTCTCTTCCTCGCGGATTCCACCACCTACTTCAATTTTAAGCTTAGAATTTTTGCAGATTTTTTCAATCACGGCACGATTCTTTGGAGTGCCAGCGAATGCGCCATCTAAATCTACAATATGCAAATATTCTGCTCCCAAAGTTTCAAAATGTTTTGCAAGCTCGGTAGGCTCTTTTGCATAGATTTTTGCACTTTCCATTAAACCTTGCTTTAAACGCACGGCACAGCCTTCTTTTAAATCAATTGCGGGAATAATTTGCATACAACTCCTTATAAATGGACAAAATTTTGTAGAATCCTAAGCCCCACATTATGCGATTTTTCGGGGTGTGGTTGGATTCCAAAAATATTATCCTTTTGCACAATAGAGGCAAATTCCGTTCCATATTGACTTACTCCAATGGCATTTTGCAAATTTTTCACATAATAACTATGCACAAAGTAGAGATAAAAAGG
>NZ_CATKCB010000123.1:0-2082 GCF_949747025.1 Helicobacter sp. UBA3407
GTTTCTAATAGCTTAATTTGCGCTACAAGGGCGGATTCTTGTGTTTTATTTAGAGTAATAATCTCTTGAAGCGCATTGACTTGCTGCGCTAAAAGAGGTAGGATATTTTCTTGTGTGGTAGCGGCAGCGGAGGGGGTAGATTTGTGGATAAATTTTGTCTTTTTAATGCTTTGATATAGGATAGAGGAAGCCATACCAGCAAGGCTAGTGTAAAATGCAGTTTTCATTCCTGCTAGTAAGTTTGCAATACTGCTATCAATATCTGATGGATTAAATGTCGCAAGTCCTATTGAGATTCCTATAAAAGTTCCCAAGATTCCAAGTGAAGTAAGAAGCATTGGAATATAAGAAGCAAAGGGGGAGTTTATTTTTAAAGATTCTAACCGAATACCAGCGATAAATAAACCACAGATAAGCACGATAAAAAAAATTGTGGTAAGGTTTGCAAAGATTTCCATAAAAACTCCAATAAAATCCAAATAAAGATTTGCATTATAACAAATTTACAACATTTATCTTATAATAAGCATTTGTTTTAAGGATTCTTATCTATGCGTTATCCTAAACTCCCATTCTTTGATACGCCCTTAGAGATTGCCTACAACCCTTGGCACGGCTGTGTGCGTGTGAGTGAGGGTTGTAGGAATTGTTATGTTTTTGCAATAGATTCTATTGTTGGAAAAAATGCTAAGGAGCTTCATAAAACGCGCAATTTTCATTTGCCGATTGCTAAAAGACACAATGGAAGCTATAAGATTCCAAGTCATTCAAAAATTTGGTTATGTTTTAGCAGTGATTTTTTGTTAGAAAGTGCTGATAAATGGAGGGATTCCGTATGGAGAATGATTGCAGAGCGCAAGGATTGCACCTTTATCTTTTTTACTAAACGCATTGCAAGATTTAGAGAATGTATCCCTAGTGATTGGGGCAGGGGGTATCCTAATGTGATTGTGGGTTGCAGTGTGGAATCCCAAAAGGAAGCTAATGCGAGATTGCCTCTATTTTTGGAATCGCCTATTTTAATGCGTTGGATTATTTGCGCACCACTTTTAGAAATTATTGACTTAACGCCTTTTTTGGATTCTAGCAAGATTGCAGAAATTATCGTGGGTGGCGAATCGGGATTGAATGCTAGAGTATGTGATTTTGCTTGGGTAGTTTCTTTGCAACAACAAGCAAAACTTGCAGGAATAAAATTTTGCTTTCATCAAACAGGAGCGAACTTTATTAAGGATTCCAAGCTTTATAGGATTCCAAAGAAGCTGCAAAGAATCCAAGCGCAAAAGGCGAATCTTGATTGGAATCCTAGATTTGGATTATTCTGAAATAATGCGATTGAGTTTGTAGCCCAAGCGGGAATGATTGCGAATAAGGTCGTGATAAGTCTTGCGACGAATGCTATTGACGTGCATACGCAAAGAATCCATTGTCATTTGCTGCCCTCTCCAAATTTTTTTATGAAATTCCTCATAGGTTACGGGAAAGCCATCTGCATTAATAAGCAAATCTAAGATTTGGCATTCTCTATCTGTGAGTTCAAAGACTGCAAAGCCTTTCAAGATGGATTTATCTCTTTTGCGATAAAAGATACCTTGTCCCAAATCCACGGTTTGTTCTTTGTGTAATTGCTTGTTGATTCCTAGTAATAATACAAAGAGCTCCTCTAAATCCACTGCCTTTTTAATAAGCGAACAAGCATTTAGTTTAATCATTTCATTGATTTTTTCTTCATCGCTATAAGCTGTCATAAAAATGACAGGAATATTTGGATTGGTTTTACGCATAGTTTTAATCATAGCAATTCCGTCTATTTTACCCTCTAAATTGACATCAGTAATCACAATATCAATCACATTGTTTTTAAAATGTTTCAAGCCGACTTCGCCTTTTTTGGCAGTCAGAATCTTGCGACAACGACGTTCTAATGGAATTCTTAGCAAATCTAATGCAACTGGGTCATCTTCCACAATAAGAATCGTTAAATTGCCAAGAGGTTCAAGGAGGGCAGGTAGCATTCTTATCCTTAAATTAAAATAAAATATAATTTAGGAATAATTTTATAAAATTTAAATTTAAATTAAA
>NZ_CATKCB010000124.1:0-28184 GCF_949747025.1 Helicobacter sp. UBA3407
ACTAAAAAATTCTTTCCTCAACAAGAAAATGCGCAAAGGCTTAATATTTCTTTTTAATTGTTTGTATTAAAATACTCCTTTCAATTAAAGGAATATCAATGCAATGGAAACCTCTTGACATTGAAGATAAAGAACTGCTTACTAGTTTCTTTACTTCTTGTAATATTCTTGTTTCGGATTTAACTTTTACAAATCTCTATCTTTGGCATTATGCGCGCCATATTAGTTGGATAATTCTTAATGATTGCTTAATCATTAAGACACAATACCCAAACCAAAATCCTTTTATTTTTTATCCTATTCATAAACAAAATGACTTAGGAAGAAAAAAACAAACGATTCTGCAATTACAGGAAATCTGCAAAGCAAAAGGTTTAAGATTCTCTATCCATTCTCTAAGTCAGGTAGATAAAGAGGAGTTGGAATCCCTACTCCCCAATACTTTTGACTTTATCTATCGTGAGGATAGAAGCGATTATATCTATTCTGCACCCGAACTTATTGAGTTAAAAGGCAAAAAATACCACAAGAAAAAAACACATTTAAATCGCTTCACTGAACGTTATGCCTTTACTTACGAAGCATTAAATATTGAAAACTTAGATGAACTCATTACTACTTATCAAAGTTGGTTTGGAAAAATCAGTGATACTGCAAGTGATGGCTTGAAAAACGAATATATAGGCATTATAGAATCCCTGAAGCAATTTTCTAAGCTAGATTTTAAAGTTGGAATCCTACGTGTAGAGGATAAAATTATCGCTTTTAGCTTCGGTGAGCCTCTTAATAGCGACACCGTAGTTATTCATATTGAAAAAGCCGACATTGAATATCAAGGGGCTTACCAAGCCATTAATCGTGAGTTTTTAGCACACGAATGGAGTGCATATTCTTATGTGAATCGCGAGGAAGATTTAGGCATTGAGGGCTTACGCAAAGCCAAACAATCCTATCATCCACTTTTTTTACAAGCCAAATTTGACGCTACTTTAAAAATGGATTTTAAAAAATAGCTTAATTTTCCTCCAATATCTCTGAAGTCTCCACATTTTGCAACTCTTGATTCACATTTAAAATCTTAAGAATCTTTTGATTGCTTTTTGTGAGTGCTTTAAACTCTACGCGTCTTGAAAGCTCTGGAGTTTCTAAAGGTTTTGCAAAAGACAATCCATTGGCACGCAAAACGCTAATAAGCCACTGCTTTTGCGCGTCAATTTGTTTATTGCTAAAACAATATTTCAACACTTCCAATGCCCTTGCTTGCGAGAGTTCAGCATTACCCAAATAACGCGATTCTAGTGTATTGGCATTTTGCCATTCTGTGGAAGTATGCCCTTCAATACGAATCTCCTCAATGTCTTGTTTGTATTTTTCTTGACTTAAGATTTTGATATAACGGGGGAAAAAATCGTCTAAAATCTCTTTGAAACGAATCTTAACTTCTTTTTGCCCTTGATCAAACAAGATTTCTGGCTCTTTAAACCGAACCGTATTGTCCATATCAATCTCTGCATTCCAACGTTCTAAATTCTTAGAAAATTCGGAAACTAAATCCTGATAAAGGTCTGTTTGCAAATCTTTATGGGTTTTTGCAATATCACTCATCTGCTTGTTTAATTCCAAAAGTTCGGCATTCTGTATCGCGAGTTTTTTTTCTGTCTTGCTAATCACCACCATATAAGAGACGGCGATAAGCAAAAATATCATCATCACCCCCGCCATCATATCTGAAATGCTAATCCACTCATTACCTTTATAAGAATTTGCCATTAGCCTCTAGCTCCCATTAACTCGCGGATTCTACGCAAAAACCATTCATAGTCTTGACGGAATCCCAAAGTAATATTTGAAAGTGCTCCGTCTAAATCTCCAAGTGATTTACAGAGATTTTCATTTAAACTAGAAGTTTGATGAAGAGAAGTAGCAATATTGGATTCTATAATTTTTAAAATCGTATCAATTTCTTTCCGATTGCTTTCTAACGAAAGATAAGTTTTTTCCAATGCTTCGCTTAGATTTCTTTGCAATTTATTGAACTCGTTTAATAACTCCACACTCGCATTTCTTGGGGTTTCTATGCTTTGCTTTGTAAGAATCTCAAGACTTGCAAGATAGTTTTTTGCCATTGATTCTAAAGCATTTTTGACATTTTTATCTAGCAGATTAAAGCTTGCTATTACTTCTTTTGTATGGGATTCTAGCTGCGCATTATTTGTCTTAAGCAACTGATTTGCTAGATTTTCAGAACTTGCCAAGACCTTTTGGGCATTGCTTTCAAAACCTTGCGCAATCGTTCTCAAATGCGTTTGCAATTCTCCCCCTAGTTTTTGATAAGTCTCTAAGTTTGTTTTTTGAGTATTTTGCGCCAATGTTGTTAGCTGTGTTTGATAAGCACTGGTTGTGTTTCTCAAATAGGCACTTAGAGATTCCAAAGCGTTTTTATAGGATTCGCCAAAGCTACTGCGCATTTGACTTTGAATCTCTGTATTATGGTTTTGGCTTTCCTTTTGCATAGTGATTAAACTCTGATTAAACTCTTTCACATTTTCTGCCATTAAATTTTTCAAATTCTGACTTTGTGTTTGATTCTGTTCTATCAGATTGCTTACGCTTGTCCCTATTTCCTCTGTAGTTTTCGCTAGATTATCTCTTAAATTTTCATTGAAACTTTGGAATCCCTCTTGTATGCTTTGCGTGCTTTCTTTAAACGATTCCATAAGGGTTTGGTTTGTATGCACCAAAGATTCCTCAATATTTTGTGTGCTTTGACTTAGAGTATTTGCTGTATCGTTTAGCAAAGAATCTAAAGACTTCGTAGTCGTCAGCATAGAATTTTCTATTTCCTTACTAAGAGTGGTGAGAGTTTCTTTGGAATCTTTGAAATTTTCCTCTAGGGTTTTGGTGGTATTTCCCAAAAGTTTATCAAAGTTTAACACTGCATTTGTAATATGCTGCTCTAATGTATCGGAACTTTTAGTAAGATTTTTTTGCGTTTGCTCGCCTAATTCTTGCAAAGTATGGCTTGCTTTTTCTAATGCACTTTCCATTTCTTTCGAATGGCGCAACAAGACTTCATCGCTTCGCTTACTCTGCTCCTCTACAAGCAACAAAGACTCTTTTTGTGCATTTCCTAGCGCTTCCAAACCCTCTTCAAAGTTTTCTTTGACGCTGTTTAGATGTTCTTTGACGCTTCCTTCAATCTGCGTTATCATCTCTAAGTTTTTATGCTTCAATGCAGAATCGCTCTCCACTAAAGATTCCATAAAGTCTTGAGATTTAGCCTTTAAAGCCTCCAAAGCTTCCCCTAAATGCTCTTTATTTTGCTCCAAATATTCTTGATTAAAGGCGTTAAAGGCATTTTGCAATGTGTTTAAGTTTTTGGATTGCTCTTGTGCATCTTCTTCTAATGCTTTGAAGCTATTTTCTAGCAGATTTTGCGTGTTTTCTTGGTGTGTTTGTGTGCTTTTGATGAAAAATCTTTGCACTTCCTCTAAAGATTCCTTTGTGTATTCTAGGGTTTGCGTATGCGTATTTTGCAGATTCTGACTTAGATTCTCTACACTCACAAGTGCTCTACTTGCGTCCTCATGCATTTTTTCAAAACCCTGCAAAAGATGTGAAAGTTTTTCGTTTTCAATGCGTGAAGCTTCAATGCTATGGGCTAAGGCTGTATAAACCTCCAAAACTTCCGCATTGCGTTGCGCAATGGATTCTAAAGATTCTTTGGTGGATTCAAAGAGTTTCAAAGTGCTTTTAAGGCTTGAATCTAGCCCCACAATAGAATCTTTATAATTGTTTTGCCACAAAATCATTTGTGCCACCGCACTATTTAATTCTTTAAAATTATCTCCAAATTGATCTGTAATGCGTTGATTAAAATCCTTAATCACCCCCTCTAATGCAGCAATTAATTCTTTGGAAGCCCCTTGCGCAAGATGATGCATAGCCTCTTTTAGTGCGGCATTGGTTTTAACAAAATTATCCTCTAAAACCTTAAAATTATTTACCTGTTGCCTATAATAAGCATTTTGAGATTCTATTTGGGTTTGATTTTGGGCAACAATTTCTTGTAATTTATCCAAAGATTCTAATTTTTCTAACTTATCTAACTTTCCTGCTTGCAAAGAAAAATAATCTAGCATATTCTCAAAGTCTGTCTTAACCGCCTTGCTTTTTTGTAAAATAGAAAGCAGAATCGCCAATGCCATACCCAAGATAGAAGTATAAAATGCGGTTTTTAGCCCCGCAAGCAACGAAGGAACAGAATTTTCTACATTGCTTACATCAAAATCCTGCAAACCGACAAAAATCCCCACAAATGTTCCTAAAACCCCCGCACTCATAATAATAGATTTAAAATCACGATGCTTTTGCTTGCCATAGCTTAGATAATCCCAAAATGCAAGCCCAAACATAAATGCGGTAAAAATTACATTGATGATTAGATTCTCCATAACTCTTCCTTATTGAATTTATTTTCGTTTATTTTTCTTTGTTTGCACATCAAAACGTTCATCATCTAGCCAATCGGGTTTTTGAATCTGTGAATTGTTGCGATTCGCCAAATACAACACAAAACGAATTGCCAACACTATAACCATAAAGGTAACAACTGCGGAAATAATCATTGATAAATCATAATTTTCTCTGAACATTAATCCCCTTTTAACGACTTTGTTCTACCTGCACATCTACATTATTATGTCCGCTAGAATTTAAAATCCCCACCAAAGCGACAAATTTTTCAAAATAGCTTTTTTGGTCTCCACGCAACAAAATTGGTGTTTCTTTTGGAATCTTTGAAATTTCGCTTTGAATAGATTCTAAACTCATCGGCATTTTATCCAAATAATATTGCCCTTGTGCGTCAATCGCAATTTCAACATTTTTCAAAGATTGTGTGATTTTATCCGAACCTTGCGCTTGCGGAAGCGCAATTGGAATCTTTCCCTGTGCAATAAAAGTCGCACTTGTTAAAACAATCACCAACAATACAAGCATAATATCAATAAAAGGAACGATATTAATGCTATCCATTCTCCGAAACCTTTTCATTGCACGCCTTTATTTGCCTTTTTTTCTTGCATAATTTCCCATTGCGCGACCAAAACTTCACTTTTGCGCGTTAAAAGATTATAAAAGATAATGCTTGGAATCGCAACAAGCAACCCTCCCGCTGTGGCTTGAAGCGCAAGAGCAAGCCCTGTCATAATGTTTGCAGTATCTACCATACCTGATTGTCCAATCTGCACAAAAGTGATGATAATCCCAAACACCGTTCCTAAAAGTCCAACATAAGGAGCATTTGAGCCAATCGTCGCAATCAAAGTAAGATTCTTTGAAAGGTCTATTTCTAATTCTATCTTATTGGCATAAAGAATTAATTTAATGTATTTATAAAATAACAATCGCTCTAATGTTGCCCAAAGTGCTACAATGCTCATTAGCAATAAAACACCAATTACTCCATATTCTACCATTTCTTTTAAAGACAATTCCAACTTTTTTCCTTTCTTGCTTTATTTTATTATCTTCTTTGCATTTCTTTTAAGCTTTGCGCAATTTCTCGTTTTTGGATTTTTTCTTTCAAAGATTCGCGCTTATCGTGCAAATTCTTTCCCTTAGCTAGGGCAATTTCCAATTTTGCCTTATTGCGCGCGTTAAAATAAAGTTTCAATGCCACGATACTCATACCAGAAACTTGACTTTTGCCAAAGAGTTTGTCAATTTCTTTGCGGTGCAAAAGCAGTTTGCGCGGACGCTTTTCATCGGGTTTGTAATGTAAATTTGTCGTAGATAAAGTCGCAATATGTGCTTGAAATAAAAATGCCTCTCCTTGAATGATTTTTACAAAACTATCTTTGAGATTCACGCGTCCGGCACGAATAGATTTCACTTCGCTTCCCTTAAGTTCAATCCCTGCTTCCAAACGCTCTAAAATAAAAAAATCAAAAGTCGCCTTTTTGTTTGTTGCAATAATTTTCATTGTGTTGTCCTTGCAATATTAAAAGGCTCTTTGAATTGAGGTTTTTTGCGCCAAAAACAACTCCCGCTTCCACTCAAAAATAAATTTTTTTTGCAATATGATTCTAATTCTGGATAAAGCGTCAAAACAGGAGCTAACAAATCATTATTTTCAAACGATTCATTGTGCAAAATCTCCCCATTTGACTTTTGTAGCCAATTTTGCTTTTTTGTTTGCAAAATCCTCGCTTCATCATAAAAGGAATCGGAATATTTTTGAAAGACTTTTGTGGTGTTACAATGTAATTTTGGCATAATGATTTCTACTTCAAAAGGCGCAAAATCTTGTGATTCCTTGCTATTCTGACAAGATTCCACAATCTCTCCCCTCCCTTCAACATTTGCAATCTCCAACCCACTCAAAAAAAATGGCACATCACTCCCCACTTGCGCCCCAAGCTCCATTAAAGCCTGCAAATCTAAATCCAAATTAAGAGATTGAGAAACAACTTGCAAAAAACAAGCAGCATTAGAGCTTCCTCCACCTAATCCCCCACCGCTTGGTATTTTCTTATCTACCCATACCTGCAAATGTTTTAATGTTGCTTTTTGCGATTCTGTAAGATAAGGCAGAAGGGCACGATAAGCCTTATAGATAGTATTTTGCTCCATTGCGCAATCAAAAGTACCCACAATCTCAAAAGCAGGCATATCCCAATAAAAAGTCAATGTATCATAAAGGCTTTTGACTCGCATAAAACGTGATTGTAGCAAATGATAACTTGTTCCATTGAAGCAATCTTTACCAACAATTTTTAAAAATAAATTGATTTTTGCATAGGAGAGATAAGTATTGTTTTGCGTCGAAGAATCGCAAATCATTGTTTTTAGGCTTTCTTTCTCGCTGCGACAAGCTTATCAAGCACACTGCTTTGCGCTTGTTGTTGAAGCGATTTTTTGTTTTCTTCAGAAATTGCAAGCTTTAATTCTTCACGCAAAATCAATAATTCCGGAGGTGCATCAAAACCAATCTTTACATTGCCTTTATCAATAGAAATAACTTTGATTGTAATATTTTCTCCAATGGTAATGCTTTCATTTTCTTTTCTTGATAAAATCAACATAAAGGAATCCTATTTGCTAAATATTCTAAATTTTGATTTTGAAATGAAATTATAGAGAAAAAATCCTCAAATTGCACTATATATTTTGCAAATTCGTCAATTTTCAAGATTTTTGGGGAAAATTTCTTGCCATCTTGCATCAAAGAGCGCAGAGCAAAATCCTTGCGCGCGTCTATTTTTTTAAAAGGGAGAATTTCTAAAGGATTGAGTGCTTTTTCTCCTTCATAATGTAATCCTCCTTCACTAATGCGTTCTAAATAACTAAGCGAACCAACGCAACCTAGCTTTTTGGCAATCAATTCCCCCAAAGAACGAATATAAGCCCCTTCACTTACCCATGCTTTAAAGCTCACAAAAGGGTGTGCATAGTTCAAAAACTCTATTTTTAAGATTTGCATTGTTTGTTCTTTTAAATGTTGCTCTAAAAGCTCCTCTTTCCCGATTCGCGCTAATTTATAAGCCTGCGTGCCTTGAATCTTTTTGGCACTATACTTTGGAGGGACAAAATGCACGATTCCTACAAAATCCTGCAAAATAGATTCTATTTTTTCTTGAGAAAATAGTGGCACGCAATGCAATGTGCGCACATTTTCTAAATCTAACGAATCACTTTGCAATCCTAGCCAAAGTGTTGCCTGATAGACTTTAGGAGATTTTTTCAAATAAGGAAAAAGTTTCGTGTATTGCCCAAATGCTACGAGCAATGCACCACAAGCAAAAGGGTCTAAGATTCCGCTAAAGCCTGCTTTTTTCTCGCCAAAACGATGTTTTAAGGAGCTTAAATAATGATTAGAAGAAACAAAAAGTGGTTTTTTTGCAACAAAAATACGATTCAAACTTTAAAATCCTCATTTATTTTGATAGAATTTGCACTTTAAAATTCAAAAATTAGTGAGAATTTATAAATGCAAAATAAGATTCTAACATTTTTTCTTTTAAGTGTCAGTTTATGGATTTTTGCCGCTTGCGCAAAATCTCCCTTGGCAAATCCCAACCTACCCTATCCTAAGCTTGTATATATAGAATCACTCAACACTGATGTTGTCCCAAAAGACTTTGCAGATACTTTTATCAATCGCTTCAAGATTCTTTACGCACAAGCTCCAAATTCCAATTTACAGGAAGTAAGATTTTATTTTACGGATTATTACAACGAATCTAGGGAGGAATTTTCTCCTATGGCTTCTTTTAGCCTTGTGCCACGTTATTTATTGCAACTACACGTGCAAGTCATCACTTCGTCGCACACGCAAGACTTCACGCAAAGTTATCAGATTCCTGTAATGGGCTTTAATCCGCCCTATTCACAAGATTTTGATGGCTTAATCTTAAAAATTTTACAAGAATAATTAATGATAGAGAATCCCTACATTGATACTTACCGCAATACTCAAACCATTACGCGCACTTTTAATGCCCTAAAAACATTAAGCAAGAATCTAACAAAACCTTTAAAAATTATGGAAGTTTGTGGCGGACATACACATACAATTATGAAATACGCCTTACCAGAACTTTTGCCTGATAAAATAGAATTTGTGCATGGACCGGGCTGTCCTGTGTGCGTAATGCCAAAGAATCGGATTGATTGTGCTTACAAAATTGCAAGTCAAACAGATGTGATTTTGGTTACACTTGGAGATATGATTAAAGTGCCCGGAAGCTATGGAAGCTTACAAAACGCAAGAGCAAAAGGGTTTGATGTGCGTTTTGTTTATTCTCCTTTGGAGGTTTTAAAAATTGCTAAAGAGAATCCCACAAAACGCGTCGTGTATTTTGCCATTGGTTTTGAGACGACAACTCCAATGTCTGCTGCACTCTTAGAGCGAGTCGTTGCTTTGGGATTCCATAATATTTCGCTACATTGCAATCATGTTTTAGTGCCACCTCCTCTTGAGGCAATTTTAAGCGCGCCAGATTGCCAGATTAGCGCATTACTAGCACCTTCTCATGTGAGCGTGATTACAGGCTCTCAAATCTACCGACCTCTTTTAGAAAAATTTAAGATTCCTATTGTAGTTTGCGGATTTGAGCCCGTAGATGTAGGAGAAAGTCTTTTAAGCATTGTCCAACAAGTGCTACACCAAACACCAAAAGTAGAAACGCAATATGCGCGCAGCGTAACTGCACAAGGTAATCTAAAGGCTCAAGAACTTGTCCAACGCTATTTTGAACTAGACGACAACTTTTATTGGCGAGGACTTGGAGAGATTCCTCATTCTTCTTTGCGCCTCAAAAAAAAGTTTGCAAACTACGACGCAAGTATTCTTTTTAAAGAACATTTAGACGGAATCGCAAAGGAAGAACATAAGGGTTGCTTATGTGGAGAGATTCTAAGAGGCAACAAAAAACCTTTTGATTGCAAACTTTTTGGTAAATTTTGCAATCCACAAAATCCTCTAGGAAGTTGTATGGTTAGTAGCGAAGGGGCTTGTGCTGCGTATTACAAATATCAAGGAATACGCCCTGCTTAATCTAACTACCCAAACGCAAGATTTCTTGGTTTGTGCAGCAGAAAATTATTTGCAATATATGCAAACCTATGATAAGGGTCTTGAGATTGTTAAGATTCGGAATATCTCTAAAGATATTTTTGGATTGAGCTTGCAACTAGAATACAAGCTCAAAAGCACAGAAAGCTTGATTCTACGCACTCCAACAGAAGAATTTATATTAGAAAAAGAATCCGAAGAAGCAATGAGCATTCTTTCTTATGATGAAAAATCCAAAGTGCTTAGTTTAAGTATGGAGGAAAGGCTTTGCAAAAAGTTATTTGCACAAAAGGAATCCCTGCAACTGATTTCTGATTTAAAATTTCTTGTTGTCAATGTGATGAATTTTTATCTGCAAGAACATACCTTAAAACTCCCTACGATTCCACCTCTTTTAAAGCCTGATATTGAATCCTTAAAAGACTTGCCAACTCCACCACATTTAGAACAACTCAATGCGCTTAAAGGAATCTTTGAAAGCCCATTTTGCTATGTTTGGGGAGCTGCAGGGAGTGGCAAAACAAAAGTGGTGCTTTTGCACGCCCTTGCGTTTTATCTCAAAGCAAATTGTAAAGTGGCGATTCTTGCTCCGACAAACAACGCACTGGAGCAATGCTTAACAACTCTAATTGCTAATTTAGATGCAATCGGGATTGAAACTTGTAAAATACTAAGACTTGGCACACCCAGCCAAAGATTCGCCGAAAATTTCCCTAAAAATTGTGATTTATTGCTAGAAAATAAAGCGATAGATTATAAAAAATCCTTACAAGATTCTTTGGTTATTGCAATGACTTTGGATACTTTTTTGCGCAGAAACGATTTGCATACAATAGATTTTGAGCATTTTTTCATTGATGAAGCAGGTTTTGCTCCATTGATAAAAACCTTGCCTTTGTGCGCATTTAATAAGCCTATTACACTGCTAGGAGACCATAAGCAACTGCAACCCGTGTGCATATTAAGCTCTGCTCATCTCAAAGAATCACAATGGAAACCCTCAAGATTATGGCAATACTCTTCGCTTTTTATGGAAAAATTTTTCAAGATTCAAAGAAATTTTGAAGAGGAAAATTTATTTTTGGATTCTACCTCTCCTAGTGAAAATCCCCCAATTTCACAAGTTTTTACTTTAACGCAAACCTATCGCTATGGTAATAATCTCGCACATTTGCTTAATACCTATATTTATAAAAATAACCTTCAAGGATTGAACACAAAAACTTATCTACATTGCTTAGATATTTCGCAAATGCCAAAAACACAACCTTTAGATAAAGCAAATTATAATGAAGCCTTACAATGCTGTAACTTAGCACGTGAATTTTTGAATGCACATCAAGACTTTGCGATTCTCACACCTTTTGTAAATCAGAGGCAATTAATCCTAAAAACAATGCCTGCACTTTATAAAGAAGAATGTGTTTGGACGATTCATTCTTCACAAGGACAAGAATTTGATTATGTCCTTTTTTCACCTGTCATTTTGCATTATCATCTTAATGATTCTAGCAATCAAAAAGCACTTTTTGCACTCAATGTTGCTTTTTCGCGAGCAAAAAAGGGAATTATTTTAATTTGTGATAAAACTTATTGGTTAAGACAAAAAAATCAATTTTTAAGTCAATTAGTGCAAATTGCCAAACCTTATAATAAAATTTTTTGATATAATCAAGATTTTATTATAAGGCGCAGAATGAATGGTTTTTTGGTTGGATTAAATGCTCAAAAAAAGCGGGGTTTAATTGAGCAAGCACACAACAAACGCAAATTTGAATTTGACTTACGCGTATGGGACGGAGATTTCAAAGAAATTACGCCCAATATGGAAGTAGAATTTGAACTCACAGACGACAAGAAACAAGTGAGTGTCGTGCGTCCTAAAAAAGTTCCGCTAGAGGAATTTGCAATTCACCAAACTAAAAGCATAAAAGATTGTATTTATGATTATTTTGGTGGAACTGAAAATCTCATCAAACATTATGAAAAAGACATTAACTCCAATAAAGATTTGGATTTTTTACGCATTAAAAGATTCTTATTTACAGCTTACAATGACCTTTTTGAGCTAGATAGCACGATTCCAAACTTAGCTTTAAGCAACCTAAAATCCGAACTTGGAAAATTAGATAAAGAATATGAATCTTTTATCAAAAAATCTTCTTACCCTCCACAATATTCTTACGAAAAAATATTTCTTGCACATCAAATTGAATTTGTCAAAAACGAAGAATTAATCCAAACTACACAATCTATCATCAAAAGCACTACAATCCAGCAAGCCTCTATGGGAGAAGCACTTAAAAATATGGAAAATCAATTTGCTGCGCGCCACGATAAAAGCAGCGCAAGCTATATTCAAGCACAAAATAACCTCAAAAATTTCCGCAAACGTTATGTGGATTTGTTGCATTATCTCTCCCAACAAAAGGAAAAATTAGCCAAAATCACCAAAGCAGGAGAAGAATTTTCAGAAAAGTTTTTTGAACCTTTTTTAAAAAATTATTTGCCTCTCACAAAAGAACTAAAGAAAGATTTTATCAAGCTTTTGAATGCCAAAGCGTATGATTTAGACTTTTTATTGTGGGAGAGAGCAAAACGAAGCCTAAGCGTGCGAAGATTCTTTATTGAAGCAGGAATCACAGGCACTTATAGCTCTAAAACATTTTTGAAATATTTTTTGCGTAGCTTAGACCACAATAAGATTCGCAAAGAAACAAAAGGGCTTTTTGATTTACTTAAATATCTTGAAGCCTTTTCTAAGAGAAATATTTTGCTGATTCAAGAAGACCCCAAAGATGGTAAATATTACAAAGAATATCTAAGAAACTTTGATAGTGATTTACAAGTTTCTACTTCCAGCGACCCGCGAGACAATCTGCGTTTATCTCAACCACTAGAGTTTCATATTGTTGTAATGGAATGGGAAGTCAAGGAAATGGATATTTTAGCTTTCCGAAAAAAATACATTGAAATGTTTAAGGATTCTGTTGGGATTCCTGTTTTTTGCGCTATTATATCCAAAGGAATGAGTGAGGAAACCCTGCAAAACGCCAAAAAAGAAGGAATCTCTTATTTTGTTACCAAAGGTAGCACAGACCAATTTATTGATATGATGCGTATGATTTTGTAAATTTTGCACCTTTTAGGCTAAAATTTGCTACAATAGCAAAATTATTTTACTTGTAGGGCATTTAGATGACTTTTAACACCACGCTTGATTCTATTAAAACCTATGAAGCAGG
Source organism: Helicobacter sp. UBA3407 (assembly GCF_949747025.1). Classification (NCBI taxonomy): domain Bacteria; kingdom Pseudomonadati; phylum Campylobacterota; class Epsilonproteobacteria; order Campylobacterales; family Helicobacteraceae; genus Helicobacter; species Helicobacter sp. UBA3407. The sequence goes on from NZ_CATKCB010000124.1 coordinate 12,826, forward strand.
GAAACCTATTGAACTCGTCGTCAGAGAATTCGGAATCCCAGAAAATGAAATCGTCAAACTTGCTTCCAATGAAAATCCTTTAGGGGCTAGCCCAAAAGCAATAGAAGCAATCATTCAAAACGCTTGCAATGCACATTTATACCCCGATGATTCTATGTTTGCGCTAAAGAAAGCATTAAGCCAGTTCTACAAAGTTCAAAGCAACGAAATTATTATTGGTTCAGGAAGCGACCAAATCATTGAATTTTGTATTCACGCTAAAGCCAATCAAAAAAGTAAAATTCTAATGGCAAAAACCACTTTTGCGATGTATGAAGTTTATGCCAAAGCCGTAGGGGCAGAAGTTATTCGCACAGCAAGTCATCAACACAATTTAAAGGAATTTTTGGAATCCTATCAGCAACACAAACCAGAAATAATTTTTTTGTGTATCCCTAACAATCCTTTAGGGGAATGTTTGGATTCAAAAGAAACTTTTGATTTCTTAAAACAAGTAGATGAAAATTGTCTCATTGTGATTGACGGAGCTTATCAAGAATACGCAAAAGCAAAAGATTCTACTAAGGCTATTAATCCAAAAACACTTATTGAAATATTTCCTAACGCAATTTATCTAGGCACATTTTCAAAAGCCTATGGATTGGGCGGTATGCGTATAGGCTATGGAATCGCACAACAAGAGATTATCCAAGCTCTTCTGAAACTTCGCCCACCTTTTAATCTCACCACTTTATCTCTAGCAGCAGCACTTGAAGCATTAAAAGACCAAGAACATATCCAAAAAAGCCTCCAAAATAACCTAATGCAAATGCCTAGTTTTGAGGGTTTTGCCAAAGAAAAAGGTTTCTTATACACTCCAAGTTATACCAACTTTATTACCTATTATTTTGAATCTCCGCTAGATTCTACACAAATTGCAGATTATTTATTACAAAGAGGTATGATTATTAGAAATCTCGCTTCTTATGGTCTCAATGCAATTCGTATTACATTAGGAACACACGAACAAAACAAGAAATTTTTTACATTATTTGAACAATACTTAGATGAAAGATAGGATTAAGCATTGGACTTAAAAGCATTATTTGAACAGATTAGAAATCTCTACAAAAAACTTAATAAAAAACAAAAAATCGTTATTCTAGCAACTATTGTTGCTGTAGTTGGCTTTATTGCTGCTCTTGTTGTTTGGAATTCTACCAATAAAGCGGGAGTATTATATCCGGGATATGCGGTATTGTTTGAAGGTGTAAGCCCAGAAGATGGCGCACTGATTGTCCAACAACTCCAGCAAGACAGAATCCCTTACAAAATCCCAAAAGACAATACGATTCTAATTCCTCAAGAGTTTGTTTATGAACAGAGAATGAAATTAGCAAGCAATGGAATCCCAAAAAGTAGCAAAATTGGATTTGAAATTTTTGATACCAAAGATTTTGGAGCAACAGATTTTGACCAACGCATTAAATATTTACGCGCATTGGAGGGAGAATTATCACGCACGATTGAAAGTCTTGCACCAATCCAAAAAGCAACCGTGCATTTAGCACAGCCAGAAAAGACCGTGTTTGTTAGCGAGCAAACACCGCCTACGGCATCTGTTGTCCTTGCTTTTAAGCCTGCCCAAAGTTTAACACCTAAACAGATTTCAGGAATCAAAAACATCGTCTCCTCTGCGATTCCAAATTTAACTATTGAAAATGTTGAAGTCGTAAATGAAAAGGGAGAGCCGCTAAGCGAATTAGATGAGCTAGGAGGAGCAAGGGAACTTGCTGCAGCGCAACTGCGTTACAAAACCAACTTTGAACAAACTCTAGAAGAAAAAATTGTCAATATTCTAGCTCCTATTACGGGTGGAAGAGAAGGCGTAGTAGCAAAGGTTACAGCAGAATTTGACTTCGCTCAAAAAGAAAGCACACAAGAATATTACGACCCCAATAATGTTGTGCGCAGCATTCAAGACTTAGAAGAAAAACGCGAAGGATTCCGACCAAAAGAGATTGGGGGGGTGCCGGGAGTAGTGAGCAACATTGGACCTGTGCAAGGATTGGAAGACGATGACACGAAAGAAAAATATGAGAAAACCCAAAACACCACTAACTTTGAAATCAGTAAGACGATTTCCAACATCAAAGGAGAATTTGCCACGATTCGCAGACTTTCTGCTGCTGTTGTTGTAGATGGTAAATACTCCAAACAATTAGACGAAGAGGGTGTGGAAAAATTAGAATACACTGCTTTAAACGATGAGGAAATGGAACAGATTTCAGCTCTTGTGCGTCAAGCTATTGGTTATAATCAACAAAGAGGTGATGAAGTTTCCGTCAGCAATTTTCAATTAAACGGGCAATTATCCGGATTCAAAGCACGTACACCTTTAGAAAGATTCCTAGAAACTGCATCTGCGCTTCTAGCACCTTTTATGCCTCTGCTAAAATACGCTATCGTGGGCTTGATTCTATTTTTCTTTTACAAAAAAGTCATTGTGCCTTTCAGTGAGCGTATGCTTGAAGCAAGAGCAGATGAGGAAGAAGAGCTTGAATCTCTTATCAAAATTGATGAAGATGAAGAAGAAAATAGTGACAGACTTAACGAAGTGCGGCGCAGAATTGAAGACCAACTTGGCTTTGGTAGCGGAAATGAAGATGAGATTAAATACAATGTTTTATTAGAAAAAATCAAGGAAATTGCGATGGAAAAACCAGCCGAACTTGCAAATCTTTTTCAAACCTTAGTGCATGATGAACTTGGGCTTGATAATATGGGTGGGGGAGGAAAACACTAATGCCTTCTATTACATTAAGTCCGCGACAACAAGCACAATACGATGAATTTTCAATGGCGGAGAAAATCGCAATTTTACTTGTGCAATTAGGTGATGAAATCACGGGTGAGATTTTTTCAAATTTAGATTTGGATTCCATTACTGAAGTTTCTAAATATATTGCGCAAAATTCAGGGATAGACAAGGCACTTGGTGGAGCAGTTTTAGAGGAATTTTATGCTATTTTTCAATCCAATCAATACATCTCCACAGGCGGTTTTGAATACGCCAAAGAATTGCTTTATCGCACATTGGGACCAGAAGCGGCAAAAAAAGTTTTGGACAAGCTTGCCAAATCTATGCAATCTTCCCAAAACTTTGCTTACCTTTCGCGTGTGCGCCCACAACAATTATCTGATTTCATTATTCACGAACACCCGCAAACTATTGCCCTTATCCTAGCACATATGGACCCAACCAATGCGGCGGAAACATTAAACTTTTTCTCCGATGATTTGCGTGCAGAAATTGCGATTCGTATGGCAAACTTAGGCGATATTTCCCCCAATGTCGTTAAGCGCGTTTCTACCGTATTGGAAAACAAACTAGAATCGCTCACAAGCTACAAAGTAGAAGTGGGTGGAATCCGTGCGGTTGCAGAGGTTTTCAACCGCTTAGGGCAAAAGGCAGCTAAAGCAACAATTGCTTATATTGAGCAGATTGACGACCAATTAGCTGCTGCAATTAAAGAAATGATGTTTACTTTTGAAGATATTGAAAAGCTAGACAATAATGCGATTCGTGAGATTCTTAAAATCATTGACAAAAAAGACCTTATTTTGGCTCTTAAGGCTTCTCCAGAAGAGTTAAAGCAAAAATTTATGTCCAATATGTCCCAAAGGGCAGGAGAGCAATTTTTAGAGGAAATGCAATTTTTGGGCGCAGTAAAAGTCAAAGATGTAGAGGCGGCTCAACGTAGAATCGTAGAAACAGTCCAATCGCTTTCAGAGCAAGGCATAATCCAAATCGGCGAACAAGAGGATACCATTGAATAATATTAACGAACATGAAAATATCATTACAGAGGCACACAAAGAGAGGCATGATATTAAAAAATATAATTTTAGAAATATGGAAATTTCTAAAAAATCAGAAAAACAAGCACAATCCAATGAAGAACCACAAGCAGTTGAGACTCCCCAGCCCACTATGCAAGTTGTAGAAACACCTAAACCAACAGAACCAAGCATTGATGCACCTGCGCTAAAGCTTTTTGAAACCGAAGTAATTGATAAAATCCTGCAAAAAAGCGACCAGCTAGCACAATCTTTGCAAAAATTACAAGAACAATTTGACAAACAAGAAAAAGAAATTAACGAAAGGGTAAATGCAGCCAAAACAGAAGCCAAAGAACAAGGTATCAATGAGGGTTATCAACAAGCCAAACAAGAACTAGAAACACAAATTAATAGCCAAAAAGAGCTTTATGCTTTAAGCATAAAACGCATTGATAGCAATATTGCAGAATCCAAAAACCATATTCTAAGCCTAGAAAAAGAGCTAAGCTCTATTGCACTAGATATTGCCAAAGAAGTGATTGCCGCAGAAATTAGCACCAATAGTGCAAAAATTGCTTCCTCTTTAGCACGTACACTTTTGCAAGATTTATCACAAAACACACAAGTAACCCTAAAAGTCTTTCCCGGTGATTTAGAAGATATCAAAGAATCCCTTAAGGATTTGAATTATGTTATATTAGAAGCCGACCAAGCAATTGCTAAAGGAGGTATTGTGATTTTAAGCAGTGAGGGAAATATTGATGGGGATATTTTCACACGTTTTGAAACCTTAAAAAAATCCATTTTGGAGAATAAACTATAATGCCTTTAGATTCTAAATACTTAGAGATTTTGCGTCAAGAGGAATTTGACGAAGAAGATTTTGTCTCCCTAAATCATCTTGCTCAAAAAGTGCGTAACAGAATCTTAGAGGTTGTTTCTAAAAATGGCGGACATTTAAGCTCCACTTTGGGTGCAGTTGAACTCATCATTGGTATGCATTGTGTTTTTGATAATCCAAGAGACCCTTTCATCTTTGATGTAAGCCATCAAGCCTATACACACAAACTCCTAACAGGACGTTGGGATTCCTTTGAAACTTTGCGCCAAAAAGGCGGCATTAGTGGTTTTACTAAGCCAAGTGAAAGCAATCAAGATTATTTTATTGCTGGACATAGCTCTACCTCTATCTCTTTAGGAGTAGGAGTTGCTAAAGCCTTTTGCCTCAAAGGAGCAAGCAATATTCCTGTTGTTTTAATCGGTGATGGCTCAATGAGCGCAGGGCTAGCCTATGAAGCACTTAACGAGCTTGGTGACCGCAAATATCCTATGGTAATTATTTTGAATGACAACGAAATGAGTATCGCAAAACCCATTGGAGCAATCAGCAAATATCTTTCACAAACAATTGCAGGAAAATTCACCCAAAACATCAAAAATAAAATCGGAAATGTTATCAATAATATGCCCAATGCCACTTATCTTGCTAAACGATTTGAAGAGTCTATCAAGTTAATCACCCCCGGTATGCTTTTTGAGGAGCTTGGATTGGACTATATCGGACCTATTAATGGGCATAACCTCAAAGAAATTATTGAAGCCTTGCGTCTTGCTAAAAGCATTCAAAAACCTATCGTTGTGCATGCTCAAACCCTCAAAGGCAAAGGTTATCCAATTGCGGAAGGACACTTGGAACAATGGCACGGTGTCAGCCCATTTGATAGACAAAATGGCATAGCATTAGCCAAAAATAGCAGAAAATCCCCAACACAAATCTTTTCTCAAACTTTGCTAGAAATTGCCAAAGAAGATTCCAAAGTCGTTGGAATCACTGCAGCAATGCCTAGTGGCACAGGGCTTGATTTGCTCATCAAAACCTTTCCAGAACGTTTTTGGGATGTTGCTATAGCCGAACAACACGCAACAACACAAGCAAGTTCGCTTGCCAAAGAAGGCTTTAAACCTTTTGTCGTGATTTATTCTACCTTTTTGCAACGTGCATTTGACCAAATCATTCACGATGTCGGCATTATGCAAATGCCTGTAAAATTTGCCATTGACCGCGCAGGAATCGTGGGAGAAGACGGAGAAACACATCAAGGTGTTTTTGATATTGCTTATTTGAATATGATTCCACATTTTGTGCTTTTTGCTCCTAGAGACCAAGCAACTTTAGAATCTGCCGTGCATTTTGCACATCATTTTTCAAACGCACCTTGCGCCTTTAGATACCCAAGAAAATCTTTTAAGCTAGATGAAAATCTTTTTGCACCTACGCCTTTTGCGCTAGGAAAACTAGAGATTCTTAGAAATTCTCAAAGTGAAATTTTACTACTTGGTTATGGCAATGGCGTGGGACGAGCTTATGAATGTTTATTGGAATTAGAAAAACAAAATATTCTTTGTAGCCTTGTAGATTTGCGATTTGTTAAGCCATTGGATAAAGAAACATTGCTCACTCTTAGCAAAAATCATAAAAAATGGTTTATCTTTAGCGATAGTGCAAAAATTGGTGGTGTGGGACAAATTTTAAGTGCTTTCGCTCAAGAAAATAATTTGCAAATAAAAATTCATTCGTTTGAGTTTGAAGATGATTTTATCGCACACGGCAAAGCAGAAGAAATAGAAGAGCAGTTGGGATTAGACACATCTCATCTTACACAACAAATCTTGCAACATATATAAGGAAGTTTTATGCACAAATTGCTTTTAGTTTTTCTCTTGGGATTGTTTGTCTATGCGCAAGATTCCATAGAAAAGGAATCCCTGCAACCCACACAAAAAGAGGAATTTTTAAATGACTTTGAAAACGAATATAAACAACAAACTCCTGTCAAAGACCCGCTTATACGTTATAATCGCTTGATGCACAATATAAATTGGGGGATTTATGATTATGTGATTAGCCCTACATTAGACGCTTATAATTATGCTATGCCACTTGGTTTTAGACTTGGAATTTATAACTTTTTTGACAATCTCGCCTCGCCTTTGCGATTCCTTGCCTCTTTGCTTGCTGGAGAGCCAAAAGTCGCAATGGACGAACTTGGACGCTTTGCTCTTAATTCTACTGCTGGAATCTTAGGAATCTTTGATATTGCCTCACAAAATGGCTTGTATTCCCATCACAATGATTTTGGTATTACTCTTGGCAAATGGGGAATGGGAAGCGAATTTCATCTTGTTTTGCCACTTCTTGGACCTAGCAACTTTCGCGATACATTAACCCTACCGCTTAATGCCCTAGCCTACCCCACAAACTATATTCAACCTAGCGAACTTGCAATCGGTGCCGGTGTGCTAGAAGTAGCCAACTACTCCGCAAGACATAAGGCGACTTTAGATTCTCTCTATCAAGACTCCTTAGATAGCTATCTTTTGTTTCGTGATTCTTATGAACAAAGACGTAACGAACTTATCTTAGAAAATAAAGGAAATAAATGACAATTTCAAAAACTTTTTATAGAATCTTATTTGCTTTCAGCCTTTTGTTTGGAGTTTTTAATGCTTTGGCTTTTGGATTGGAATTATCCCAAATACAAAGCACAATGACGCAAAATATACAAAAAACACTAGAAATTTTGCAAAAAAACACCACAAAAAATCCCAAAGATTCTGCAATCTCCTCTACGCAAGTAGAAAACATTGCAAAAGAAATTTTTATAATGTTTGATTCTATTTTTGATTACAATCTTATGGCGCAACTTTCCCTCTCCAAAGATTACAAGACACTAACCAAAATTCAACAAGAGGAATACACGCAAGCTTTTGAACAGAATCTCAAAAGGAGTTTCACCGATAAATTAAGACTTTACAAAGACGAAAAACTAGAAGTGCTTGGCGGAGAACAACCCAAAAACAATCGCTATAACTTAAAAACTTCTATGGTTTTAGATGGCAAACTCAATTATGTTATCTTTAAATTTTACGAAAAAGAGGGAGATTGGAAAATTTATGATGTAGATATTTTGGGCATTAGCGTGATTCAAACTTATCGTTCCCAATTTAGCGATATTCTAGCACATAGTGATTTCCAAACCTTGCTTGCCAAACTCAAAAGTGAAATTACCTTTGAATCCCCAAAACAATAATTTGTTTTTGCGATTCTACCGCGCAATTTTAAATGCTCCAAAACTTACACTCACCTTTTGTGCGATAATTTTTTTTGTTTTTGGCTTTTTCGCACTTAAATTACCCATTGATGCAAGTTCGGATAGTTTGATACTAGAAAATGACAAAGATTTTAAAACTTACGATTCTATTATCAAAAATTACACTACACAAGATTTTCTTATTTTGGCTTTAAGTCCAAAAAAAGGAGATGTTTTTCATCACGACTTCTTGACAACCCTGCAAAACCTTACCAACGATTTAAAACAGATTCCACAAATAGATGGAATCTTGAGTATTCTCAATGCGCCCTTACTTAAAAGTGCGCCAAATTTAGAGCTACAAGAATCCCTCAAGGCAAATCTTACCCTACTTTCTGTGCAAACGGATTTTGAATTAGCAAAACAAGAAATCCTCCATCACCCCTTTTATACGCAAAATCTCATTTCCAAAGACCTTAAAACAGCGGGAATTTTAATCTATCTCAAAAACAATACGCGCTTAGAACAATTAAGAGAGCTTAAAAATACCGAAACAAACGAATCCCAAAAGCAAGAAATCCAAAAACTCATTGAGCAAGAAAAAGGGAAAGTTCAAACACAAAATGACGCAACCATTACGATGCTCAAAAATCTGCAAAACAAATATGAGGGCTTGCAAATTGGTGGAATCACACTGATTGCTAGTGATATGATTGCCTATGTGAAATCCGACCTCATCACCTATGGGACAAGCCTTAGCGTGATTTTGGCTTTGATGCTTTGGGTATTTTTTGGGCATTTGCGATTCGTTTTTTTGACGCTTCTTATTTGTCTTTTTACCCTCGTAGTCAGCAGTGGAATCTTTGCCGCATTTGGGTTTAAAATTACGGTAGTTTCCTCTAATTATGTTTCTTTGTTGCTCATTATCAATGTTTCTTTGGTTGTGCATTTAATCGTAGCCTATTTAGAGTTTTATTCCAAATTTCCTAAAGCTTCGCAAAAAAATCTCCTCTATGCGACGCTTTTAACTAAACAAATGCCAAGTTTTTTTGCAGCTTTTACAACAATGATTGGCTTTCTTAGCCTTATTTATTCCAATATTTTACCCATTATCCATTTGGGTATTGTGATGAGTCTTGGTGTGAGCGTTGCACTGCTCTTTACCTTTGTGCTATTTGCAAGCGTTTCAGCTCTCTTAGATAAGCCAAAACATACCACAAAACTTTCTACAAGACAGCAAAGATTCTTAGAATTTTGTGCCAATCTAGCAATCCGCAAGTCAAAAATGATTTATTTCTTTGCGATTCTTTGCGTTGCCTTCAGTCTTTATGGAATCCAAAACCTAAAAGTTGAAAACAGCTTTGTAAATTACTTTAAAGATTCTAGCCAAATCAAACAAGGCTTACTCAAAATTGATAAAGATTTGGGTGGCACGGTGCCTTTGGAGATTCTCCTTACCTTTCCAAACAAAGTAACACAATCCTCAATAGACGATGAATTTGAAGCAGAATTTAACTCACTAGAATCGCAAGACACTTATTGGTTTGATAGCCAAAAACTAAGATTAGCCAAAATCGTGCATAACTACTTAGAGGACAATCCTTATGCTGGCTCTGTTTTAAGCTTGCATAGTTTGGTACGCCTAATAGGCAATCTAGGAATTAACGCTGATGATTGGACGATTGCATTTCTCTATAAAAATGCACGGGACACTCTTAAAGCGCAAATTTTCACGCCTTATGCAAATTTAGAGCAAAATCAATTACGTTTTGTTCTGCGCACTTTTGATTCCAATCCCACCCTAAAGCGCAATGACTTTATTATTCAAATCCGCAAAGATTTAGAATCCTTGCTACAAAATGAAAAAGTGCAAGTGCAAGTCAATGGTGTAATGGTTTTGTATAATAACTTACTCCAAAACCTTATTTCCTCGCAGGTGGATACTTTGAGCTTTGTGATTGGAATTATCTTCCTAGTTTTTTTGTGGATTTTTAGAAATCTCAAGCTTGCCATTATTGCGCTTTTAACTAATATTCTTCCTTTGAGCGCAATTTTTGGAATCTTAGGCATTAGTGGGATTCCATTAGACCTTATGGGGGTTACGATTGCCGCAATCTCCCTTGGGATTGGCGTAGATGATGTAATTCATTACATTCATCGCTTTAAGGCAGAAATCAAGAATCATTCCCTCCAAGACGCGATTTTGGAATCTCACGATTCTATTGGAAGTGCAATGTATTACACGACTTTCATTATTGTGGTGGGTTTTTGTGCGATGATGAGCAGTAATTTTATCCCTACAATTTATTTTGGATTCCTCACCACCCTTGTAATGTTGCTTATGTTACTTAGCGCACTTCTCTTACTTCCTGCCCTACTCAATAGTTTTTGCAAAATAAGCGCATTACGATTCTAATAAATTCTAATTTCAATTTTCTCACAAAGGGTTAAAAATTACAAAAACTCATAATGCTCAAGATTTAAAACTACATCTTGATTATATTTATCCCATTGCAACGAATAAATACAGCCGATTTTCTGCCCTACATTTTCTCGCAAATCCTTAAAAAACGCCAAGCCATTATGCCTTGCTCCATTCTCTTGCAATTTCACATTACTATGTCCTGCACCAAAATAACGCACATCAACAATCTGCGCTTCTGTATAGAATCTAGGCAAAAGATTGTCTTGCCCAAAAGGCTCAAAATCCTGAATCATTCTAAACAAATCCTTTCGGACTAAATCCAAAGGTAATCTACCTAGCACTTCTTTAAAGCGCGTTTCTTGCATAGGAATGCCCTGCTGATACTGAAACTTCATTAATTGCATTCTAAAGCTTTCTAAATTTTCCAGTCTTAAGCTCAATCCCGCTGCACCAATATGTCCGCCAAAAGCTACCAAATATTCCTTATTGGCTTCTAAAACCTGCATACAATCCACGCTCACAGAGCGCATACTGCCTTTTAAGATTCCGTCTTTTAAAGTCAAAACAATACTAGGCTTCAAAAAATCCTCACTTAATCGCGCAGCAATAATGCCAATAATCCCTTCGTGCCAAGATTCTTTAAATACCAAAACAAAAGGCAACTCTTGAGAGTTTTTTTGCGCAAGAAACATTTCTTTTGCCTCTTCGTAAATTGTATTTTGCAAGCTTTTGCGCTTAGCATTTAAATCTAACAATTTTTTAAGATATTGTTTGGATTCTGAAAACTTATCTGTAACTAAAAAACGATAAGACAAAAGAGCGTGCTCCATTCTACCCGCACAATTCAGCAAGGGTGCAATATAATAGCTAATTAATTGCGCGTCCAAATTGTATTTTGAAAAATGTTCCCTCAAGTGAATCAATGCAATTCTTTGACTTTGACGCAAGACTTCTAAGCCCTTTTTAAGCAACACGCGATTGATTCCACGCAATGGCATCACATCGCTTACAATCGCAAGTGCCAACAAATCCAAAAATTCTACCATCTGCACTTTTAACTTCATTTCATCTTTTAGCGCAGCGCATAAATACCACGCCACACACGCGCCGCAGATTTCAGGCTCTGGAAAATCATTAGAGAGTTTAGGATTGCAAATCAATGCCTCCGGTAATTCCTCTTGTGGCGTATGATGGTCTGTAATAATGAGCTCAATCCCCCTTTCTTGACAGATTTTTGCTGCCTCTATTGCATTGATTCCATTATCCACGGTAATAATCATATCGCAATCTAGTCGCGCAATAATCGTTGAAGACAATCCATAGCCATCTGAAAAACGATTAGGAATCTCAATCTCTATTTTGTAATGCAGTTTTTTAAAAAATTCATAAAGAATTGCGCAAGATACCACGCCATCTACATCATAATCCCCCACAACAACAATTTTTTGATTTTGGTGGATTGCTTGTGCAATCTTTTTCGCAATTTCCGATAAATTTTTGAGCTTTTGGGGTAAAGGTAAATCCTTTAAACTCATAATCGTATCGTCTCGGAAACGTTCGGATAGTTTTGAGTGGATTGCTTCTTTGGTTAGCAAATCTAAATGTGGAATCAAAGAGAATCTTTAAGAGCGTATTTTAAGGATTGTTTAATAAATTCTAAAATTACCAAATTGGGTGCTTGCAAGCGGGAAGTAAATTCTGGGTGGAATTGCACCGCAACAAACCAAGTATGTTCTTTTAGCTCAATTGCTTCAATTAAGCCTTTGCTCTCGCCGCTTACAATCATACCTTGCGATTCTAGCTTAGAGCGATAATTGGGATTTGCCTCATAACGATGTCTGTGTCGCTCTTTGACTATCTTTTGTCCTCCATAAGCAGCTTGCAATTTACTGCCCTCTTTTGTATGACATTCGTATTCTCCCAAGCGCATTGTGCCTCCCATAGGCGAAGTATGTGTGCGAATCTGCTCCTTGCCTTGCTGGTCAATGAAGTTCTCAATCAAATAGATTGCAGGCTCTTTTGTATTTGGGTTAAATTCCATAGAATCCGCATCGCTAATCCCAAGCACATTGCGACAAAACTCCAAAATCGCCAATTGCATTCCCAAGCAAATCCCAAGAAATGGAATCTGATGGATTCGCGCAAACTCTATGGCTTTCATCTTTCCGACAATCCCTCTTTCACCAAAACCACCGGGCACAAGGATTCCATTCACATATTTAAGACTATTAAGAGCCTCCTCGCTTTTCTCTAGCTCCTCACTATCAATCCATTGAATATTCACTTTTGTATCTAGATTCGCTCCCGCGTGAATTAACGCCTCCGTGAGCGATTTGTAGGATTCTTTCAAAGTTAAATATTTCCCTACAAATGCGATAGTTACTTCATTTTGTGGTGCTAAAATTTGCTTAACAAGCAAATCCCATTCTTTCATATCAGGCTTAAATTCAGGCAACTTTAAAAATCTAGCAATAGGCACTAGCATTCCCTCTTTGAGAAAATTCAGTGGCATTTGATAAATGCTTTTAGCATCTTGTGCCATAATCACGCAATCATAATCTACATCACAACTCATAGAAAGCTTATTTTTTAATTCTTTTGGAATCTCCTTTTCTGTGCGTGCAATAATAATTTGTGGCGTGATTCCGATTCTGCGCAACTCTTGCACGCTATGCTGTGTCGGCTTTGTCTTTAACTCACCTGCCGCACGAATTAATGGAATCAAAGTTACATGCAAACTAATCACGCGTTCGGTTCCATATTCGTGTTTCATTTCACGCATTGCTTCTAAGAAAGGTAAGCCTTCAATATCCCCAACGGTGCCACCTAACTCAACAACGAGAATCTCTTTTCCCTCACCCGCTAATCGGATTCTATGTTTAATCTCATCTACAATATGAGGAATCACTTGAATCGTTTTTCCCAAATATCCACCCTTGCGCTCTCTATCAATCACGCTTAAATAAACTTGCCCTGTTGTAAAATTGTTTTTAGAAGAAAAATTCATATTCAAGAATCTTTCATAATGTCCGATGTCCAAATCTGTTTCCGCACCATCTTGGGTTACAAAAACCTCTCCGTGTTCTAGCGGACTCATTGTTCCGGGATCTACATTGATATAAGGGTCAATCTTTAAGATTCCAACTTCAAAACCAGAATTTTTAAGCAAAGTTGCAATGGAAGACGATGTGATTCCTTTGCCTAACGAACTTAAGACGCCACCGGTTACAAAGATATATTTTGTTTCAAATTTGGACATTACAAACCTCTAAAAATTAAAATGTTATTATACTTTTAAGCAAGTTAATTTTTGCTTTTTACAGGCATTCGCAAAGAACTTTCCGCTTTAAGTTGAACGAATTTCTCTATTTTTCTTGCCCCATTCACACATAGAATCCAAAATAGGAATCAATGTCTCCCCTCTTGCAGAGAGGCGATACTCTACCTTTGGTGGAATCTGTGGATATTCTTTGCGTTCTATTAATTTATCTCGTTCAAGCTCTTTAAGCGCATTGGTTAATGTTTTAAACGAAACTCCCTGCAAATAACGTTTCATCTCATTATATCGCACAACCTCAAAACGAAAAAGACAATACAGAATACTCATTTTATATTTCCCCGCAATCAGTGAAAGAGTATAGGCAAAGGGTGAATCTTTTAAGCATAAATCGTGTGAAAGTTGTGTAGGACAAGTGTTTTGCATTTTTATTCCTAAATTTTTTAAGAAATTATACTCTCTTTTTAGTGAGTATCATACTTTAATTTTCGTATTGCACTTATTTAAAGTTTAATTTATAATTCTTAAGAATTTTTGCGCAAGATTCTTAAATAAAATTTTAAAAGGAGTAAAAATGCAAACGATTCTGCTACTGAATGGCGGTAAGGCTTTTTGTGAATCCGGCGGCAAACTTAGCGCGGCTTTGCAAGAAGTGGCAAAAGAGACTTTAGAATCTTTAGGCTTGAATGTGATAGAAACACACATTGATAAAGGTTACGATGAAACCCAAGAAGCTCAAAAGATTCTAAGCTCTGATGTTTTAATTTGGCAATTTCCGGGCTGGTGGATGGGCGAACCTTGGATTGTTAAAGAATACATTGACAAAGTCTTTATGGCAGGAGCTAAGACAGGTCAATTTTTAATAGGAGATGGACGCCACAGAGACAATCCAAACAAAAACTATGGCACAGGCGGCTTACTAAAAAGAAAAAAATATCTGTTTAGCACGACTTGGAATGCTCCGCTCAACGCATTTGAAGATAAAAACGAATTTTTTGGAGGAATCGGCATAGACGGAGTAAATTTGCATTTACATAAAGCACACGAATTTGTAGGAATGTCTGCATTACCTAGCTTTACTTGCTATGATGTAGTAAAGAATCCTAAAGCAGAACAATATATTGCAGATTATAGGGCACATTTGCGCAAAGTCTTGGGATAAATCCAAATGAGCAAATGTAAGAATCTCAAACGCAGAGGCTTTTTAAAAACTTCCGTAAAAATTGCGGGTGTATTGGCTTTTGGAAGCACACCAAATTGCTTTGCAAGTTATAATAAAATTAAAGGAGAAAAAATGACAAAAATTAGTGAATACGAAGCGATTATCCAAGTGATACAAACCTACCTAGAAGGCTCAAATCAAGGCAAAAGTGAAATTGCTAAACAAGCCTTTGCCAAAGATGCCATTATGCAAGGCACAAACAAAGATGGTAGCCTAGTGAGTGGAAGTATAGAGAATCTCTACAAAGTGCTTGATGAAAGTGGAGAGGCAAAAGACACAAAATCTCGCATTGATGTGCTTTATGTTGATGAGAGTATCGCGAGTGTTCGGGTGATAATAGAAAATTGGCATGGATTAAACTTCACAGATTTACACCAGCTTTTTAAGAGCAATGGCAAATGGAAAATCGTCGCAAAGGCGTATCATACATATTAGACAATCTTGAGCAAGATTTAAGCGTGAGCTACAAAGAATTGCAGGTTCTTGAAGCTCACAAAATTTATCAATTGACTTCAAACAAAT